>CAZFGJ010000006.1:31120-40103 GCA_964518445.1 uncultured Solirubrobacteraceae bacterium | reverse complement strand
CCGACACGCGGATTATGATTCCGCTGCTCTAACCGACTGAGCTACTCCGGCGGGGTGGCGCAGTTTAGCCTCGTCGCATGTCCCCACCAACCCTGCTTGCCGTCCCCAACGTCTCCGAGGGCCGTGACACCGGTCTGATCGAGCGGCTCGGGCACGCGATCGCGACTCCTGGAGCTCATGACGGGGCCGGCGGAGCACGTCTCCTGGACGTCCATTCCGACGGGGACCACGACCGATCGGTCTTCACGTTCGCGGCCCGCCCTCGCGCGCTGGCCGACGCCGCCCTCGGCCTGGCCGGCATGGCCGTGGAGGCGATCGACATCGGCGCACAGGGCCGCCGCGGGCAGCATCCACACGTCGGAGCGCTCGACGTCGCCCCGGTCGTCTATCTGCGCCCGGAGGATCGTGGAGCGGCCTGCGCCGAGGCCCTGGTGATCGCCGAGCGGATCGGGACCGACCTCCAGGTCCCCGTCTTCCTCTACGGCGAGCTCACGGCGCAGGAGCCCGGCGGGGGGCGCACCCGGGCCGATCTGCGGCGTGGCGGGATCACCGGCCTCACCGCGCGGATGGCCGGCGGGGGAGCCGCTGAGGAGCGGCTCGCTCCCGATTTCGGGCCTCCAGCACCGCACCCGAGCGCGGGGGTCACGCTGGTGGCTGCCCGGCCGCCCCTGGTGGCCTTCAACCTCCAGCTGGCACCACCCGCCGGCCTGCAGGATGCACGGCGGATCGCCGGACTCGTGCGCGAAGGCGGATCCGAGGGGCTCCCCGGGCTCAGAGCCATCGGGATCGAGCTCACCGGCGGCGTGGCTCAGGTCTCGATGAACGTCGAGAGGCCCTTCGAGGTCCCGCTGGCGGAGGTCGTGAAAGCGGTCGCCAGGCATGCTGAGCTCAGCGATGCCGAGCTCGTGGGCCTCGTTCCCGAAACGGCGATGGAGGGTTTTCCGGGAGATCTCCAGATGCCCGGTTTCGACCCCGCCCGTCATGTGATCGAGAACGCATTAGGCTCCTGAGATGGCCCAGACACGAAACAAGCGCAAGACCAAGCACCGCGGCAACGCTGCCGGGGTCGTCGAATCACGCGGCCGGACCGGCCGCAAGCCGACGGCCGCCGAGAAGAAAGGCGAAGCCGCCAGTGCCTCTGAGCGCAACCGCCAGAAGCTGATCGACAAGCGCGACCAGCCGCCGACCTGGCGCGGAGCGTTCTACAAGGCGATGATCGCCTCGGTCCTTCTGCTGCTGGTGATGCTCCTCTTCCTGAAGCAGTCGACTGGCGTGGCAGGTCTCTTCCCGATCGTCCTCGGTGGCTACACGGTGGTGAGCTACTACACCGACAAGTGGGTCTACGACCGCAGGATGCGCAAGAAAGGCAAGTCGGGGAAGGCGAAGGCCAAGTGAGCGGACTGGACGTCCGATCGTTCACGGTCGGGATGGTGCAGGAGAACTCCTACATTCTCCGCGCCGATTCACAGGCCGAGCGGGCCGTGATCGTCGACCCCGGAGATGAGCCCGAGCGCCTGCTCGCAGCCGCCGAGTCGCTGGGCGTGAAGATCGAGGCGATCCTCCTGACTCACTGCCATTTCGATCACATCGGAGCCGTCGCACCAGTCGCCCGGGAGACGGGTGCCCCTGTCTACTGTCCCGTGATCGAGCAGCCGGTCCTGGCCGATGTGATGCGCTGGGTGCCGCCCGGCTTCGGCCCGTTCGAGAGCTACGAGGCCGATCACACCCTCGCCGGAGGGGAGCACCTGAGCCTCGCCGGGATGGAGTTCGATGTGATCTTCACCCCCGGACACAGCCCCGGCCATCTGACCTACGCCGTCGACGGGGCGCTGCTGTCCGGTGACGTCCTGTTCCAGGGCTCGGTCGGCCGGGTCGACCTGCCGGGTGGGGATTGGGGGACGCTTGAGCGCTCGATCGAAGGGCTTCTCCGGGCCTACCCGGCCGAGACGGTCGTCCACCCGGGTCACATGGGCTCGACGACCTTGGGACGCGAGCTCCAGACGAACCCCTTCCTCAGCGAGCTGCGGCTGAGCCTCCCGGCGCAGCAGGCGGCGGGCATCCCGCCGGCCGGAAGTTGAGCGACGCCAAGATCAAAGCGCCCCGCGGCACCTTCGACGTGCTCGGGGAGCAGGTGCCCGCTCGTCTTGCGATCGAGTCACGGGCCCGTTCGATCCTCGGTGGCGCCGGCTACGAGCGGATCGAGACGCCCACGTTCGAGTCGACGGAGCTCTTCGCCCGCGGTGTCGGTGCCTCGACGGACATCGTCAGCAAGGAGATGTTCACGCTCGAGGACGGCGGAGGGCGCTCCCTGACGCTTCGTCCCGAGGGCACCGCCCCGGTCTGCCGCGCCTACGTCGAACACGGCATGCACAAGCGCCGCCAGCCGGTCAAGCTCTGGTACCTCTCGAGCTTCTTCCGCCACGAGCGCGCCCAGGCGGGCCGCTACCGGCAGTTCTGGCAGGTCGGCGCCGAGGCGATCGGCTCAGCCGACCCCGCTGTCGATGCCGAGGGGATCGCCCTGCTCGAGCGCCTGCTCGAGGAGCTCGGGGTGCGGGAGATCCGCCTGCGGCTCTCGAGCCTCGGAACGCCTGAGACGCGAAGCGAATACAGGGAGCTGCTCCAGGCTCACCTGCGCGCGAACGAGAGCCGGCTCTCGGAGGAGGTCCGCGGGCGGATCGAGCTGAACCCCCTCCGTGCCTTCGACACCGACCATCCCGGTACGAGGGAGGTGATGCAGAGCGCCCCGCTGCTGATCGATCACCTCGACGCAGCCGACCTCGAGCACTTCGCCGAGCTGCGCGAGCTGCTCGACGAGGCAAACGTCAAATACGAAGTCGATCCGACCCTGGTCCGGGGCCTCGACTACTACACCCGGACGGTCTTCGAGTTCACCTCCGATGCCCTCGGGGCGCAGAGCGGTGTCGCCGGTGGAGGGCGCTACGACCGTCTCGTGTCCCAGCTTGGTGGTCCTGAGACGCCCGGCATGGGCTGGGCGGCCGGGATCGAGCGAATCCTGCTGGCCGGCGAGCCGACACACGCCGCCGCGCCGCCGGTCGAGCTCTTCATCGCCCTCGACGGAGTGGATCGCCCGCTGCGACGGTCCGCCTTCGGCCTGCTGAACGAGGCACGTGCCGCGGGCCTCGCCGCGCAGATGGAGCTGGGCGGGCGCTCGCTCAAAGGGCAGCTCGGCCAGGCCTCGGCGCTGGGTGCCCGCTTCGTCGCGATCGTCGGTGGCTCCGGGGAGACGGTTCTCAAAGACATGCAGGGGGGCGAACAGCAGACGCTCGCCACCAACGCGGTGATTCACGCCGTCCTGCGCAGCCACCACGCTCTCTGATCTCCCGGCCGGGCTCGGGAGCACCTAGAGCGTGCCCAGGCGGGCCCGCTGCTGCATCACAGCCAGGAGACCCTCCTCTGTCCTCTCCGCGACAGGCTGGACGAAGCTCGTCGCATACAGCTCGATCTCGGCGGGTCCGTAGTCGAAGGCCACGGCGTCCACGAACAGCGAGATTGTGACCCCGCTCGTCTTCCCGGAGATGCGCGCCGTGATCCTGATGCCACGAGCTGTGGGGCCCTGGCTCGAGGCGACCGTCAGGTGCGAGACGACCACGTGGCCGACGTTCAGCCCGGAGGTCGATTCGCCGTCCAGTTTTTTGCGAAGGATCTTTCCGTAGCAGGCGAGGCCGGCGGGGCTTTCGGCGTAGGACAGGTCGGCCTGGGCCGCCCGGGCGCTGCGCATGACGATGACGCTCGATGAGATCGATTCGGTGTTGAGCTCGGCCCCCCGGTCCAGTTTGGCCGAGCGCCCTCCGCCGATCGTCTGGGCTTCGTTTCCACCGCAGTCGCCCGCTTCTTCCTTCTGGCTCTCCAGGTTCGCTGAGCGAGGCGTACGGTGCGACCCGAGGACATCGACAGGAAGCAGGTTCACGCCCTTGGCGAATTCGCCCGCGCTTGCTGCGGTCAGCTTCAGCGGGACAGCCACGGCCGCCGGCGGCGCCGCCGGCGCAGGCGCGTGCGCGGGAGTCCTCTGCGCCGGGGTGCTCGCGGTCTCGCCCTGACGGACGAGGTCGCTCTTGCCGCAGCCCGCCCCGAACACGCCGGCGGCAGCGACCGCGGCGAGCACGAAGGCGCGCTCAGGCCGGAACATTTCGGTTCACGCTCGAGCAGTGCGCCTCCGGCAGCAGGCACGCCAGGGTGTTGATCAGGGAGAGGGTCCTGCGGATCCGCGCCGGTGAGAGGTCGCCGCGTATCTGTCCCGACGGCGCGTCCGCCACGCGGTAGACCCGCGATCCACGGGCGAGATAGACGTCCGCCTCGGCCACATGGTCTGGGTTCAGCCAGGCCAGGTTGCGCGCCTGAGGGGGTCGCGAGGCGTTGCTTGCAAGAGCCACATGCCCGCAGCGGGCTCCGGCGGCCTGCTCCATGAAGTGTGCTGCCGTCGCGGGATTCGCGAACACCAGCACGTCAGCCACCAGATCGTCCCCGTTCGGCGCCCACCAGCGCATCTCATAGCCGCCTGGACGCCTGGCGGTGGGGGAGACGGTCGGACCGCTGGGATTGGCGTCGGTCCAGAAATTCGACCCCTCGATCGTCCCCTCTTCGTAGAGCCTGCCCACCCGCTGGGGCAGGACCCGCACCACGCTGGATCGCAGCCTGCTCAGCTCCTGGGCGGCCACGGTCTGGACCTTCGGGGCGTTCTCACCGGCGCATGCGGTGAGGCGCCGGGCGCTCCTCTGGCCTCCGCAGCCGAGCAGAACGGCTGCAAGAGCCCCCGCAACAAATACGCCCAGGACCCCCGTCATCGGTGGCCGGCGGGTCCTGGATCTCCCTTGTGCGGCCGTCTTTCTGGACTGATTGGTGCTCATCGACCCCCTGAACGTATCGGTGCGAACTGTCCAAGCCATATACCGGGGCTCAACTTCTCCGTCCCAGATGCCGAATGAGGGGGCGTATGGCACAGCTTTCCCGTCCTTACCAAGTCGGACTTCTAGGTGTTGTCCTGCTCGCAGCCGTCTGGCTCGTCCTGATCCAGGGCCACTCGAGCAACTCGCCGACGGCGGGCTCCGGTTCCTCGGCACCGGCCGTCCAGACGGTCACGACCAGCACGGCTGTTCCCGCGAAACACGCGAAAGCCAAGATCTATCACGGCTCGGCCCCCGGGGTCACCGGCCTGACGAGCGCAGTCGCCAAGGCCCAGGGCGCCGTCAGCACTTCGCAGCAGAACGCCAACACCCTTGAAAAGAAGTCAGCCGCCGCTTCAACCGAAGCCACGGCGACCAGCCACTCTTCAACACCCTCCGCCGCCGCAGCGACGCCCACCAAGGCCGCCGCGACGACGAAGACGACCAGCGTCACCAAGGTCACACCGACGAAGACGACCCACGTCACAGTGACCAAGACCGTCGCGCCCAACGCCTCGACGCGCAGCACGATCGCCGTCAACCAGCGGATCGTCGAAGCGCAACTCGACAAGGGCAAGGTCTCGGTCATCCTCTTCTGGGACCCCCGCGGGTCTGACGATGTCTCCGTTCGGAAGGCCGTCAGCCAGCTGAGCGGCAACGGCAGGTACAAGGTCGCCGTCAACTACGCGCGAGCCAACCAGGTCGCATCCTTCGGCACGATCACCCGCGGCATCCAGGTCTACGGGACCCCGACGCTGCTGGTCGTCAACAAGAAGGGCGGGACGATCACCCTGACCGGTCTGCAGGACAGCTTCGCGATCGAGCAGGCCATCTCCGAAGCGCGCCACAGCTAGCCGTAAACTCGCTCGGGTGAACCCGAGCGAAGAGATACTCCTCAGCCACCTCGAACACCCACTCGGCCAGGGCCACACGCCCGCCGGCTCACACACGGGCGCCGCCGGGGGCGCAGCCTGCGGAGATCTCATCCGGATCTCTCTCGCGCTTGAGCCCGGGAGCCCCGAGGGAAGGATCGAAGACGCCGGATTCAAGGCCAGTGGATGCGGTGCGGTGACCGCCGCCGGAAGCGCCACGGTGGGCCTGCTGCGCGGCACGGGCCTGCTCGACGCGGCAAGGATCGGCTCCAGCCGTATCGCCGAGGAGCTCGGAGGGCTGAGCGCAGCGAAGATTCACGCCGCCGAGCTGGCCGCCGATGCCCTGCATCGCGCACTGGGCGCCGCGGCTCGGGAGACCGCACCGCTCACGCTCGACCCCGGCCGGACGCTCGTTGCGATGAGCGGAGGCGTCGACAGCGCAGTCGCTGCGCTGCTCGTCTCGGAGTCCGGAGAGGCGGTGGGAGTGACCCTCGAGCTCTGGTCGGACCCGGAGAACGACGGCGATCTCAGCTGCTGCTCGGCTCAGGCGGTCCGTGGAGCCAGAGATCTCGCCCACTCGCTGGGGATGGCCCACCTCTCGATCGACCTCCGCGCCGAGTTCCGCTCGGGCGTCGTCGAGCACTGGCTGGCCGACCACGCTGCCGGCCTGACTCCCAATCCCTGCGTCCGCTGCAACGGCAACGTGAGGCTCGACGCGATGATCGAGCTGGCCGAGCGCCTCGGCGCCTCGTGTCTCGCGACGGGGCACTATGCCCGCGTCGTCGAGGAGGGATCGCTGCCGCTGCTGCGCACCGCAAGCGATCCCGCGAAGGATCAGAGCTACGTGCTGGCCGGACTGGCGCCGCAGTCGCTGTCTCGCCTGAGGTTCCCGCTGGGGGAGCTGCAGAAGCCAGAAGTGCGCGCCATCGCCGAGCGGGCCGGCCTTGCGGTCGCCGGTCGGCCCGACTCTCAGGATCTCTGTTTTCTCGCCGGCACACGCCAGCGGACCTTCCTCGAGCGCCATGGTGGCCTGACCCGCCGGCCCGGGCCGATCTTGACCCGCGCCGGGGAGCTGCTCGGTGAGCACGACGGCGCTCACATCTACACGGTCGGCCAACGCCACGGCCTCGGCGTCTCCGCCCCGGAGCCGATGTACGTGCTGGAAACCGACACCGGATCGAACACGGTGACAGTCGGGCCGCGCGAGGACCTTCTCTCCCCGGAGATCCCACTTCGGGAGATGACGCTTCATCGCCCCGGGGTGATGGTCGACGCCGTGCGCATCCGCGCTCACGGCAGGCGCTTTGCCTGCCGGCTGCCCGGCGCCCTCGAGGCCGGGCTTCACGAGAGCGCCGGAATCGAGCTGCTGCAGGCCGCCGAGCGCACCGCTCCCGGTCAGCTGGCATGCCTCTATGCGGGCGAGATGGTCGTCGGTCACGCGACCATCGCAGCCTGACCCCGCTGGCGCAGCCTAAGATCACTCGCGTGATGAGCACAGACGAGATCCGGGAGCGCTACCTGAGCTTCTTCGAGGAGCGCGGCCACAGACGCATCCCCTCGGCGTCCCTGGTCCCCTCGGCGCACGATCCGTCGGCGCTTCTGACGGTCGCCGGGATGCACCCCCTGAAGCCCTATTTCCTCGGTCAGGAGACACCGCCGGCGACGCGGCTGACCGACTGTCAGAAGGTCTTCAGGACGGTCGACATCGACAACGTCGGCAACACCGCCCGCCACCTGACCTTCTTCGAGATGCTCGGCAACTTCTCGTTCGGGGACTACTTCAAGGACGAGGCCATCGAGATGGCATGGGAACTCTCGCGCGACGTCTTCGGCTTCCCCGAGGCGGACATCTGGGTCACCGTCTTCGAAGGCGATGAGGGCCTGGGGCTCGGCCCGGACGTCGAGGCGATCGACCGCTGGCTCGAGATCGGGGTGTCGCGTGACCGGATCGTCGAATGTCCTCGCTCGGAGAACTTCTGGCAGGCCGGCCCGAGCGGCCCGTGTGGGCCCTGCTCGGAGCTCTACATCGACCGGGGGCTCGACTTCGGTAAGGCCGACGATCTCCCCGGCGGGGAGAACGAGCGGTTCCTGGAGTACTGGAACCTGGTCTTCATGCAGTACGACCAGCGTCCCGACCCGCGCGAAAGCGGCACGATCCTCGCGCCGCTCCCGGCCAACAACATCGATACGGGACTCGGCCTGAACCGCCTTGCCGCGATCCTCCAGGAGAAGGAGTCGGTGTTCGAGACCGACCAGTTCGCTCCGCTGATCGAACTCGGCGAGGAGCTCTCGGGCCGGCGCTACGGAGAGGACTTCGATACGGACCGGGCCATGCGCATCCTCGCCGACCACTCGCGGGCGATGACCTTCCTGACCGCTGACGGCGTGGTTCCCTCCAACGAGGACCGCGGGTATGTGCTGCGGCGCGTGATGCGCCGGGCCGTCCAGCAGGGCCGCAGCCTCAACCTCGAGCCTGGCTTCCTGGTGAGCTATTCCGAGCGCGTCAAGGACGTGATGGGCGGGGTCTACCCGGAGCTCACCGAACATGCCGATGCGATCGAGATGTGGCTGGCGGCGGAGGAGGAGGGCTTCGGCCGCACACTCACCCAGGGGATGACGACGCTCAAGGAGCACATCGAGCGAGCCCGTGAGCAGGGCCTGCAGACGGTTCCCGCCGAGGAGGTCTTCCGACTGCACGACACCTACGGGTTCCCCTACGAGATGACCAGCGAGCTGCTCGGCGAGGAGGGCCTGTCGATCGAGGGCGACTTCGACTCGCTGATGGAGGAGCAGCGCCGGCGCGGCAGAGCGGGCGGACGCTCGGGCGCCGCCGATGGCGCGGGCTCTGACGCCCGCACGACGGCCAGCTCGTTCGCGGTCCAGAGCGGCTTCCCGACCCGCTTCACCGGCTATGAGACCGAGGAGCAGCAGACGACCGTCGGTGCGCTGCAGAGCGTCGCCGGTGAGGGCGGCTCCGGTGAGCGCTACCTCGTCAAGCTGGCCGAGTCGCCCTTCTACGCCCCCGGCGGCGGGCAGGTCGCAGATGTGGGGACGATCGAATGCGCCGACGGCGACTGCCGGGGCAGTGTCAGCGACGTGTTCAGGCTCGGAGAAGACCAAGCCATCGAGGTCGTGCTCGAGCGGGGCACCCTGCACGAGGGCGAGCCCGTCCTGGCAAGGGTCGACAGGGTCGCGAGGCATGCCACCCAG
>CAZFGJ010000006.1:0-31110 GCA_964518445.1 uncultured Solirubrobacteraceae bacterium | reverse complement strand
CACACCGCGACGCACCTGCTGCAGGCGGCCCTGCGCGAGATCATCGGCAGCCATGTCAGGCAGGCCGGCTCCTACGTCGGCCCCGACAAGCTCCGCTTCGACTTCAGCCACGGCCAGGGACTCACCGAGGAGGAGCTCACCGGAATCGAGGACCGGGTCAACCACTGGATCTCGCGCAACGATCCGGTCCGCGCCATCACCACGACGCTCGATGAGGCCAAGGCGCTCGGCGCGATGGCCCTGTTCGGTGAGAAGTACGGCGACGTCGTCCGCATGGTCGAGGTCGGCGCGGGGGAGTACTCGCGGGAGCTCTGCGGAGGCACGCACGTGCGAAGCACCGCCGAGATCGGGCCGTTCCGGATCCTCAGTGAGACCTCGAGCTCGGCGAACGTCCGGCGGATCGAGGCGGTCACCGGTCCCGCGGCTGTGGAGCTGCTGCGCGAGCACGATGCGCTGCTCGGCCAGATCGCCGGAGAGCTGCGGACCCGGCCCCAGGATGCACCCGCGACCGTCGCGTCGCTCGTCCAGGAGCGCAAGCGGCTGGAGAAGGCCGTCAAGCAGGGCGCCGCCGGCGGAGGAGGCGCCAACGGCCTGCCCGATGTCGATGCTCTCGCAGCCCAGGCCGCCGAGCTGGGCGGGGCAACCGTGCTCACCGCGACGGTCGAGGTCCCCGACGGGAAGCTCCTGCTGGATCTGACCGATCGGCTCAAGGGAAAGCTCAATGGCGCGGCGATCCTTCTCGGTGCCGCTGCCGACGGGCGGGTCCACCTGATTGCGAGCGTCGCTCCGGAGCTCGTCGAGCGGGGCGTCAGGGCGGGGGAGATCGTCAAGGCCGCGGCTGCAATCGTCGGCGGAGGTGGCGGCGGGCGCGACACCCTCGCGCAGGCCGGGGGCCGGGATCCCGAGCGTCTGGACGAGGCGATCGCCGCGGGTAGAGCAGCGATCGAAGCCGCCCTCGCGGGCTAGCGCGGCGTGCGGGTGCTGGCGCTGGATTACGGGAGTGCTCGCTGCGGCTGCGCTGTCAGCGACCCCTCGGGCACGATCGTCACCCCGATCGATCCTGTGCTGCTGCCGGCGAGCAAACGCGGCTTTCAGACCCTGAGGAGGCTCGTCGCCGAGCGCGAGGCGGAGATGGTCCTGGTCGGGCTTCCCCTCGGCCTCGACGGCAACGACACCGAGCAGACCAGGGAGACCCGGGCCTTCGCCAGGCGGCTCTCGGATGGGATCGGCGAGGGGATCCCCGTAGAGATGTACGACGAGCGCTTCACCACGAAGATGGCGCAACGCATGAAGGGCCGCAGGAGCACCAGCGAGGACTCCCGGGCTGCCGCCCACCTCCTGGAGAGTTGGCTCACGGCTCAGGCGCGTTAGGGTCCCGATCTTGGCCCGCGGCGATCGATCACGTTCTGAGAGGACCAGCGAGGATCGCGAACGCGATCGCGAAGAGCGCGAACGCCGTCGAGCCGAGCGCAACCCCGGCGCTCCGCCGCCGGAGCCGCCCGTCTCCGCACCCGACGATGCGGCCGAGCAGAGCGTCGCCGAGGAGCCCGTTCAGCCACCCGCCGAGCCGGTCTCCTCCATCGAGGAGCCTGAGCAGTTCCTGGCAGAGCCCGAGCCGTTCGTCGCCGGGTCGCTCGAGCCGGACCCGCAGCCTGAGTCCTTCGAACAGGAAACCCAGCCGCTCGAGGTCGTGTCCGCCGAGCCGCAGGACGCGGTTGGAGGGCCGGAGCCGGTGGTGGCCGAGCCGCCGGAGCCGGAGCCGGTCGTATCTGAGCCTGAGACGCCCGAGCCCGAGCCCGAGCCCACCGAGCCGGAGCCCCTGCCGGTCGCGCACGAGCCCGAGCCCACCGAGCCGGAGCCCCTGCCGGTCGCGCACGAGCCCGAGCCCACCGAGCCGGAGCCCCTGCCGGTCGCGCACGAGCCCGAGCCGCCCGCCGCTGAGCCGGAGCCGGGACCTGAGCCCTTCGCGCCGGTGGCACCCGAGGAGCACCAGGCCCCGGAGGAGTCACACGAGCCGGTCACGGGAGAGCACGCCGAGGAGATCGAACCGATCGCTGAGGAGCCCGTCGCACCGGCGGCGAAGTCACGCCTGGGGACCCCGCCGCCCTCGGTGTCCGAGCGCAAGCGCAGCACCCGGGCTGGTGCTGTCGCGCCGGGGGCAGCCGCAGCAGGGGCCGGCTCGCGAGGGCGTCCGGCAGCGTCGCGGATCGCGGCGCTGATCGCCTTGGGGGCTGTCCTGATCGCGGTGGTCGTGGCGGTCGTCTCACTGTCCTCGAAATCGAAATCCAGCACGCCCTCGCTTCCGCCGGTCGTCAACGTCCTGATCCCCGAGGGGAAGACGCGGGCGCAGATCTCTGAAATCGCCAAGGCCAAGGGCCTGAAGGGCTCCTACCGCAAGGCGTCGCGGCACTCGGCGCTGCTCAACCCGGTCCACTACGGCGCTCCCAAGGACACCCCCGACCTCGAAGGATTTCTCTTCCCGGCGACCTACGAAATCAACAAGGGTGCGCAGTCGTCACGGCTCGTCGAAGAGCAGCTGACGGCCTTCCCCGAACACTTCGGCCCGAAGGAGTTCGCGGCCGCAAAGACGCTCAAGGTGACCCCCTACGAACTACTGACGGTCGCCTCGCTTGTCGAGCGGGAGGCCCAGATTCCGTCCGACCGGGCGAAGATCGCGGCGGTCATCTACAACCGCCTCGCCCAGGGCATCCCGATCGGCATCGACGCTTCGATCTACTACGCCGTCGAGCAGGAGAAGGGGATCGCCACCTACACGAAGGAACTGACCGAAGACCAGCTGAAAATCAACTCGCCCTACAACACCCGCACCCACACCGGGCTGCCGCCGACCCCGATCTCGAACCCCGGCGTGGCCTCGATCCAGGCGGCGGCCCATCCGGCCAAGGTCTCCTACCTCTACTACGTGGCAGCGGCCGACGGCTGTGGCGAGCAGGTCTTCTCCGACACCCAGGCGCAGTTCGAAACGAATGTCGCGGCGTACAAGGCGGCCGTCGAAAAGAACGGCGGGCATCCGCCGACCTGCAAGAAGAAGTGATGCGCCGCCTGGGGGTCCTGGGCTGGCCGGTGGCACACAGCCGCTCCCCGGCGATTCACAACGCGGCGCTGGCCGCGATGGGGCTGAAGGACTGGCACTACCAGCGCCTGCCCGTCCCGCCGGCTCTCTTCGAGGAGACGACCAGGGGACTCGGGGCGGCGGGCTTCCACGGCGCCAACGTCACGATCCCGCACAAGACGGCGGCTCTGGCGATCGCAACCGAGGCGAGCCGCACCGCCACGGCGATCGGCGCGGCCAACACGCTGACCTTCGGCCCCGAGGGAGAGATCCTGGCTGAGAACACCGACGCGCCCGGACTGATCGCGGCGCTCGGCTTCCCGCCCAGTGGAATGAGCGCACAGGTCCTGGGAGCGGGGGGCAGTGCCCGGGCGGTCGTCTGGGCGCTGCTGGATGCGGGAGCGGGTCCCGTGTGGGTCTGGAACCGGACGGCCGAGCGCGCGGTGGCCCTGGCGGACGATCTCGGAGCCTCTGCCGCAGAGCGTCCCCGGAAGGCCGATCTGCTCGTGAACTGCACTTCTGTGGGCTTATCCGTAGAACGCTCGGCCACTGAGGATCATGCGCTCAACCAACAGGGTTTGACGGGCGATCAGGTCGGTGAGTACTCACATGTCGCCGATCTCGCCTACCGCCCAGGAAAAACCCCGCTCCTTGCCGCCGCCGCAGCGCGTGGCGTCGGCACGACGGACGGAATCGAAATTCTCATCGCGCAGGGCGCGCTCAGCCTTGAGTCCTGGACGAAACTTGTCCCGCCCCTCGAGGTCATGCGCGCCGCTGCAGCCGAGGCGCCCTAGCCCGACCCTCGCGCGGGGTTGCTCGAGATGAGCGACCTGCGCCAACCGGCCGGTCCGGACCTGCACGCGATCTTCGGCATCGACGGCGCGCCTGAAAAGGTCGCCGACCCGATGATCTCCGCCCACTCGGGCTCGGCCGATGTGGGACTCGAGGGCGGCAGCGAGAACGGCTTCGAGAGCTACGGCGAGGTGGGGGAGGGACTCGGCACGACACTCGAGAGCGGCGCCGAGGTTGAACTTGAGGTTGAGCGGGCCGCAGACGACGACTGGGAGGAGGAGGCCGACGCCGCCGAGCAGCCGGTCGAGCCGTCCCCCACCGGTCACGAGCCAGGTTGGTCGGGGATCACCCGGCCCTCCCGGCGAGGCTCCTCGTCGCGCTTCTTGACCGACGTGATCATCGCCATGCAGCTGGCCACGGCGCGCCAGGTGGAAGACGCGATCGAGACATCGCGTAGCTCGGGCTCACCGCCCGAGCGGATCCTGCTCGACCAGGGCGCCATCACCCACGACGGCCTGGCCCGGGCGCTGGCCGAGCGCTACGGCCTGGATCACCTCGACCTTGGTGTCTTCCAGGTCGACATGTCGGCGGCGAACCTCGTCTCGACCACGATCGCCAAGCGCTACCAGGCCGTCCCGGTCGCCTTCGCCGACAAGCGGACGCTGTTGGTTGCGATGGCCGACCCCTCGAACGTCCTGGCGGTGGACGACATCGCGATCATGACGGGCCACGAGGTCCGCGTCGCGGTCGCCCCGCCCGATGACATCACCGCGCTGATCTCGCGCCTTGACCGGCTCGAAGACGTCGTCGGGAACTCGACCGAGGAGCAGCAGGCCGAAGAAGACGCCGAGGTCGTTGCCCTACACGAGAGCGACGAGGACGCCCCGGTCATCAAGCTGGTGAACCAGATCGTCGCTCAGGCGGTCGAGCGGGGCGCATCGGACATCCACTTCGCCCCCGACGGCAAGGAGACACGCGTCCGCTTCCGGATCGACGGAGTCCTGCAGGACATCACCACCGTGCCCAGGCGGATGGCCGCCGGGGCGGTGTCGCGCGTGAAGATCATGGCCGAACTGGACATCGCCGAGAAGCGCCTGCCGCAGGACGGGCGCATCGGACTGGTGGTCGACGGGCGCCATGTGGACCTTCGTGTCGTGACCCTCCCGAGTGTCCACGGCGAGGGCATCGTGATGCGCGTCCTCGACAAGTCGAACGTTGTCGTCGACATGGAGAAGCTCGGCATGGCGGACCACGAGCGCGAACGCTTCGAACACTCCTGCCAGGAGACCCATGGCGCCGTTCTCGTCACGGGCCCGACCGGTTCGGGAAAGTCGACGACCCTCTACGCGGCCCTGCAGATGCTCAACACGCCCGAGAAGAACATCATCACGGTCGAGGATCCGGTCGAGTACGAAATGGCCGGCCTGACGCAGGTACAGGTCTCCAACAAGACCGGCCTGACCTTCGCCACGGGCCTGCGCGCGATGGTCCGCGCCGATCCCGACATCATCATGGTCGGGGAGATTCGCGACAAGGAGACGGCTCAGATCGCGATCGAGTCGGCCCTCACCGGGCACCTGGTCCTCTCGACCCTCCACACCAACGACGCGCCCTCGGCGATCACCCGCCTGATCGAGATGGGGGTCGAGCCCTTCCTGGTCGCCTCGGCTCTCGAGTGCGTCGTGGCTCAGCGACTGGCCCGGATGCTCTGCCCCAGCTGCAAGCGCCGGATGATCATTCCCGCCAAGGTGCTGCAGGACTCGGGCTACAAAGCGGTGATGGAGCTCGAGGCCTACGAGCCGGTCGGATGCCGGCGCTGCGGCGGCAGCGGCTACCGAGGCCGGGTGGGCCTGTACGAGGTCATGAAGATCAGCCCCGAGATCCAGACAATGGCTCTGGAACGCCGTCCGGCGGAGGTCATGCGGGACCTGGCGGTGAGCCAGGGAATGGTCCGCCTGCGCGACGACGGGCTGAACAAGGTGCGCATGGGACGGACCTCGATGGCCGAGATCGCACGGGTCATCGGGACCAACTGATTCTCGAATTTATGTCGATTCGCGTGCAACCCCTCCTGAAAACCTCCTCTTGAGCCGATAGGGGGGTCATGGACATCGATTTCGCAGACCTCCTGATGGAGGTAGTCAACCGTCGTGCCTCGGATCTCCACCTCAGCGCCAACGCTCACCCGACGGTGCGCGTGCGCGGAAAACTGGCGCCGCTCGAGGAATATCCGAAGCTCTCCAGCACCGACACCCGCGAGATCGTCTACTCGATCCTCACGGGCGACCAGCGCCAGCGTCTTGAGACGAACTGGCAGCTGGACTTCGCCTACTCGATCCCCGGTCACGCCCGCTTCCGTGTCAACGCCTACTACCAGCGTGGCGCGATCGGCGCGGCCTTCCGCCTGATCCCCTTCGGCCTGACCTCGATCGACGACCTGGGTCTGCCTCCGGCCGTCCATGAGTTCACCCGGCGCCCCCGCGGCTTCGTCCTCGTCACCGGGCCGACCGGTTCGGGCAAGTCCACCTCCCTCGCGGCGATGATCGATGAGATCAACTCCACCCGCGAGGAGCACATCATGACGATCGAGGACCCGATCGAGTTCCTGCACGGGCACAAGAAGTGCATCGTCAACCAGCGTGAGCTCGGCTCCGACGCCCAGAGCTTCTCACTGGCTCTGACGGCCGCCCTCCGCCAGGACCCCGACGTCATCCTCGTCGGCGAGATGCGCGACCTGGAGACGATCTCGACGGCCCTGACGGCCGCTGAGACCGGCCACCTGGTCTTCGCCACCCTCCACACCCAGGACGCCGCCCAGACGATCGACCGAATCATCGACGTCTTCCCGGCTCACCAGCAGGGGCAGGTGCGCGTGCAGCTGTCGGTCGCCCTCCAGGGCATCATGACCCAGCAGCTGCTGCCCAACGCCGATGGCTCCGGCCGGGTCGCGGCCTGCGAGGTGCTCGTTCCCAACCCGGCGATCCGCAACCTGATCCGCGAGGGAAAGACACACCAGATCTACTCCGTCCTGCAGACCGGGTCGGCCACCGGCATGCAGACGATGGACACCGGGCTGGCCCAGCTTGTCCGCTCGGGCAAGATCACCACGAAGCTCGCCGAAGCCCGCTCGTCGACCCCCGAGGAGCTCCGGCGCCTGCTCGGCTCCGGTTCCCTCCAGGCCGCCTAGGCAGAGCAGATGAGCACCTACGTCTTCAAGGCCATCGATCTCACCGGCGGGAAGGCCCGTGGCGAGGTCGAGGCCGAGTCAAAGCAGGCGGTCTCGGACCAGCTCAAGCAGCGTGGCCTGATCGTCCTTGACATCTCTGACAAGCACTCCTCCAAAGAGATCGAGCTGGCCTTCCTGAAGCGGGTCAAGGCCAACGACCTGGCTGTCTTCTCGCGCCAGCTCTCGACGATGATCTCCTCGGGCATGAGCATCCTGCGCTCGCTCTACGTGCTGGAGGAGCAGACCGAGAACAAGTTCCTCAAAGAAACGATCATCGCCGTCCGCAAGGACGTCGAGGCCGGCCTCTCGCTGAGCGATTCGATGGCCCGCCACCCCAAGGTCTTCAGCCCGCTGTTCGTCGCCATGACACAGGCAGGGGAGACCGGCGGTGTCCTTGAGGACGCCCTGATGCGAGTCGCCGACCAGCTGCAGAAGGACGCCGCCCTGCGCCGTCAGATCAAATCGGCCATGGTCTACCCGATCATGGTCGTCATCTTCGCCGTCGCGGTGATGATGGCCCTTGTCGCCTTCCTGGTGCCTGTCTTCGTCGGCGTCTTCAAGCAGTTCGGTGGCGAACTCCCCAAGCTGACACAGGTCTCCGTCTTTCTCTCCGAAGTCGTCACCGGCTACTGGTGGCTGATGATCATCGTCACCGCCGTGGTGACCATCACCTTCGTGAAGTGGAAGAAAACCACCTGGGGGCGCAAGCAGTGGGATCACTTCCGGCTTCACGTGCCGATGAAGATCGGGACGATCGTCCAGCAGGTCGCCGTGGCCCGTTGGTCGCGCACCCTGGCGTCGCTCACCGGCGCGGGTGTTCCGCTCCTGCAGGCGCTCGAGATCACCGGGCGGACCGGTGGAAACGTCGCCGTGGAAGAAGCAATGGACGGCGTCATCAGCTCGGTCAAGCGCGGGGGAACGATCGCCGCGCCGCTGGCCCAGGCTCCCATCTTCCCGACGATGGTCACCCACATGGTGGGCGTCGGCGAGGAGACCGGTGCACTGGACTCGATGCTCGACCGGATCGCCGAATTCTACGAGGAACAGGTTGAAGCTTCGGTCAAGGCCCTGACCTCGATCCTCGAGCCGATCATGATCATCGTGATCGGCGGGATCGTCGGGTTCATCGTGATCTCGATGTACATGCCGCTGTTCGAAGTTTACAACCACATCGAATAGAAAAACCGCTCTGTAGAGCGCTGAACGGTCGACGGCGAGCACCCGGCAGAAGCAGGTGGGGCGAAGCGATGACCCCGAGCGCAGGAGGATCAGAGAGGGTTCCCGCGCCCGGGGTCACCCGAGGGAATCGCGAGAACTTCCACGCGAGATTACACCGCGTCAATAGCTCCGTGGGGATTTAATTGCCGGCGGCGGACGACCCCGGGACCCGCACGGTGCAGGATGCGAGTGCCCGGGGTCGTCATACGCCTGTCCCTGATGGTGCGCGTGGTGCTCTCCCGAACACCGCGCAGCCAACAGAAAGAACGTCTAGCTTGTCCGTGTCCTTCCAAGGGGGTGAGTGATGGCGACGATTGGGCGGCTGGTGGACCTGTTGCGCGAGGAATCGTGGGCGGCGAAGGCCGCCGGCGAGCAGATTGCCGGCGAACGGCTGTGGGAATTGGCCGAGGACACGGGTGACATGACCCCCGAGCAGGCTGAGTGGGTCGCCCACGCGACGGATGACGAACTCCGAGCGTTCGTCGAAGCGACGCGCCGCGCGGAGGGTGCCTGATGGCGAACCCGTGAAACGGGAGTAGCCTCAAGGAGCACGGTCATCGAGCCAAGGGGTTTTGGGGATGCTTGACAGCAGAAGGATTCTTCTCGCGGCAGCACTCACAGCTATGAGCCTGGCGGTGATGGGCGGAGCGGTGGCCCAGGCGAGCAGCGGGACCCTCAAGATCACCGCGCACCCGCACAAGGTCATGGTCGGCACGACGACCGGCCTGAAGGGGAAGGGGTTCCCGGCCAACACCACATTGGAGCTTCGTGAGTGCGGAGCCACGTTCTGGATGGCGCCCGCCGACCCCTGTCTGGGAGAGGGCGTGTCGGTTACGACGAACGGCAAGGGGAAGTTCCAGACGAGCTTCCCCGTCGGACTGTGCCCCGAAGGGGAAGCGACCAACAAGCCGACACAGCGGATCTGTTACGTCGGCGAGCTCGTGGCAGGCGAAGACACCGCCAGCCTCGCGGCGGCCGCGCGGCTCGTCGTCACCTATCCGTGAACGACGTCAACCAGCCCCGCTAGTTGCGAATCACCTTCACGCCCCGTGTGCCGTCGCCGGCGCCCACGGACAGCGATATCTGACCGTCGAGCAGCTCGAGCAGTTCGCCGCCGACAAGCTCGCGGCGCCAGCCGCGGAGCGTCCTCACGTCGGGCGGCTCGGCACCGACCCGGACTGAGGTGACGATCGCCTGCAGGTCTGCCCGGGCGGCCAGCAGCTCGTAGGCCAGTCCCGCTTCGCGGGCGCGGGTTCGGGCGAGCGCCTCCGCCAGTGCCACGAGCGGAAGATCCTCGCCCTTGGGAGCGGGTGGCCTGGTGGACTGGACCAGCTCTTCGGGCTCGCGGCCACGGGCACGGGCGACCGCGTCGAGCAGCTCCTGTGCGCGGCGGCCTCCGCTGCTGGCGCCGACGCCACGGATCTTCGCCAGGTCCTCGCGGGACTTCGGCTGGCGCCTTGCGACCTCGACCAGCCCGGCGTCGCCGAGGACGCTCTGGACAGGGCGGTTCTGGCGCTCGGCGGTCTGCTCGCGCCACTCGACCAGCTCGCGCGCGACAAGGCGGGCCGGGCCGTTCAGCCCGTTGACCCGGGGCAGCCGTTCGAGAATCGTCTGAGGGTCGCGTTCGTCGCTCACGTGTGTCAGGGGCTCGCACTCCTCGAGGGCCCAGTCGAGGCGCCCCAGGCCCTCCAGGCGCCGCTGCAGCTCGGAGGCCATCTCGAGCAGGTGCAGAACGTCGTCGCGGGCGTACTCGAGCTGCTCGGCGGACAGCGGCCTTGCGTCCCAACGGGTGAAGCTGGCGGTCTTTGCGACCCGCAGGTGAAGCACGTCGGCCAGCAGCGAGTCGTATGAGGCCTGGGCTCCCAGGCCGGCGAATCCCGCCGCGACCTGGGTGTCGAAGAGGTTGACGATCTCCGTCTGCAGGTGACGGCGGAGCAGGGCGATGTCCTGCCGGCCGGCGTGCATGACGATCTGCACCGAGGGGTCGGCCAGGATCTCGGCCAGGCCGCTGTCGATCGGGTGCTCCTCGAGCGGGTCGACCAGCGCGATCGGGTCGATTCCGGGCTGCTCGGGCACCGCCAGCTGGATCAGGCACAGCAGTGTCCGGTAGCGGCCCTCGCCCATGAACTCGGTGTCGACCGCCAGGCTGCCGCTCTCGCGGGCGTGGTCGAGCAGGTCGCGCAGGACGCCCGCGTCGGCGACGCCGCTCATGGCTTCGCTCCGGGAAGCAGATAGAGGACGCCGCCGCGAGGCATGCCGGCGGCTCGGGAGACGTCGGTGCCGTTGGCCCGGATCCACTTGACCGGAGCGGCGCAGGCCGCGTTGACGGACGAGGCGTGGTGGGTGCAGAAGGTGTTCAGGAACGCGTAGCGGACCTTGCCTTCGGCGATCTGGTGGCGGAGCTTGGCGATCGAGGTGTAGACGCGGGCGTTGTAGGTGGTCAGCACGTCGATTGGCAGGGCGTCCTTGACGATCAGCGACCCGATCGAGGTCGCCGACTCGGCCGCGATCTCATAGTAGGCGCCCCGGTTGTGGGCGCGCACGTAGGAGCTCAGGGCCGACTGCTCTTCCCCGGGGATCTGCCCGACGAACCCGGCGTCGCTGACCTTGTTGGAGATCGCTGTCGCGTCCGCTTTCACACCGACCGAAAGGATCGCAACAAGCGCAAGGACCATGCTCAGCGAGACCAGCAGCGTCGAGTCGCGGCTGCCGGCGCGGCGATGGGCCAGCACGGACGCGAGGGCCGCACCGACAGCCCCGCCCAGGACGACCCACCAGGTCGCGGGGCGCCCGAACAGCAGTCGCTCGGCGTAGTAGACGACGATCGCCATCACCGCGATCAGCGCCACGAGGCGGATCCGTCCGCGCGGGACGACCGCCCAGGCCAGGCCGATGCCCATCATCGCCGCGACGACCGGCACGAAGCCCTCGACGTAGCGGGGGTGTAGCCGTGCCATGTGGCTGAAGAGGACGATGCCGGTGGCCATCCAGAGAATCAGCCCGCCGGCGGCCGCACGCCTGATCCGGCGGCTCCGCTCGAGTGTCCCTTCAGCCGAGATTTGGCTCTGCGACTGCGATACAGGGGTGACCTTGCCGTTTGCCCCGTCTGAGCCGCCGCCCGCGGCGGGACCATCGGGATCGGGGTCGGGATCGAGGTCCTGTTGATCCTTTTTGAGCCCCAGGAGCAGCGCCGGAAGCCCCAGCAGCAGCGCCACCAGAATCTCCATGCCCAGGCGCTGGCCCGAGAGCGGACCGACGCGGGTCAGCAGACGGGTCGCAGAGGGGGGGAGGATGGGGATGTGATCGCGCTCGGACTGCGTGGCCGTCGGGTAGACATGGCCGGGTTCGTAGACGGTGCCCGACGGTTCCGGTGATTTTCCGCCGATGCGGTCCTTGCCGTTGAAGATGAAGGCGGCGTTCCATGCGCTCCCGTTGGTCGAGCCGATCGCGTAGGGACGGTCGCTTGCGGGGGCGATCAGGGTGGCTCCCAGCCATGCCAGGGCGATCACCACGTAGACGGTCCCCGCGACGCCGAGTTGAGCCAGGCGGCGCTTGCGGCTGCCGGGCATGCCCAGGTATGCCATGACCGTCAGTCCGGGGACCGCAACCAGGGACTCGAGCAGCTTGACGTCGAAGGCGATGCCTAGCGCGACGGCCCCGGCGAGAAGCCATGCGGTCGCGCCGGTCTCGACGGCCCTGACGATCAGCACCAGCGCGATGACGATCAGCACCATCATCACGGCGTCCATCGTGTCGCTGCGCGAGGTGATCACCTCGACCGGCACGACGGCGATGGCAGCCGCTGCCGCCAGCCCCGCCGATGTGCTCCAGAGTCGCCTGACCGCCTCGAACAGAAGCGGGACGGCGAGGATCCCCGCAAGCGCCTCCGGCAGCTTCAGGGCCGTGGAGGTGAAGCCCAGGGCCTTCACCGAGGCCACCTGGAGCCACAGATCCACAGGCGGCTTGTCGATCGAGACGCTGGCTCCCGGCTCGAAGGCGCCGAAGAAGAAGTTGTGCCAGGACAGCGTCATGCTGCGCACGGCCGCGTCGTAGAAGGGGTCCGGTGGGACGGCCCCGATTTTGTCCAGGCGCAGGATCGCCGCACCGAGCGTGATCAGAGCGAGAATCGCCCACTGGCTGCGGCTGACCGGTCTGCTCATCGCGGGAACGCTAGTCTCATCGGCTCATGGCGAGCGGCGACGACGACAGCGAGGATCTGACCGGCGGGACCATTGAGCCGCGTGAGTGTATGGCCTGCCGCGGCACCGGACGGGTCATCTCCAACCTCGGTGGGACCTCCAGCACGGTCGACTGCCCCTGGTGCGCGGGAACGGGGATGCGCTCTCCCGATATCGACGCCCAGTCACGCTGGCCGGCCAACGAGGCTCCGGCGCCGCCCGAGGCCAAGGACGCCAAGGCCGAGGAGGCGCCGAAGGACCCGGGCGCCGAGTCCGAGACGCCGGCGGCCTGAGTTTCTCTCCCTGGCCCGCCCGGCCCCCGCCGGAGCCAGTAACACTTTGACGCGGTCATGCGTCCAAACTCGCATGCACCTATAAAGGTCACTGAAAGCTCAGTCGATGCAGGTGCTGTCAAAGCCAGTACCCAGGTGCCAAGGCAAGCATCACTTGATGCGTAGCAAAGCCGGCGGCTCTCAATTAGGGGGACGCATCGTCGCTTGAGGCGATTACCGAGGGCTGGCGCCCTGTAACCGGATCCTAGGAGGATCAATGCTCTACCGACTGCGCCAGCGCTCGAAGGATGAGGGTGGTTTTACCCTTATCGAGCTTCTGGTGGTCATCCTGATCATCGGCATTCTTGCCGCGATTGCCATTCCGTCGTTCCTGAGCCAGAAGAGCAAGGCTTCCGACGCTTCGGCGAAGGAGCTCGCTCGTACCGGTCAGACGACCGCGGAGACGTACGCGACAGACCACGAAGGTAAATACACCGGTATGTCGTTGGAAGAACTCAAGAAATACGAGCCGTCGATTCAGATCAAAGCGGAAAACAACAACGCTTACCTGAGCACGGCCGCCGCGACCGAATCTGGCGCGGGCTTCGAAGTGGTCGCCACTTCGACCAGCGGTGACACGTTCAAGATCACACGCAGCTCCGAAGGTGTCGTGACCAGGACCTGCACCCAGGAAGCGGGCAGCAAAGGCTGCGCGACCAAATCCTGGTAACAGTCCCGGAAGCAAAGTAGTGTGATGAGAGGGCGGCCCACGGGCCGCCCTCTCGCGTTTAACACTCGCGTGCAGGTCGTCCCGGTTGCTCGGAATGCCGGCCTGTCTAAACTTTTGCGGGTACCTCTAAAGTCGAGAGGGATGAGCGCCGATGGGTGGCTATGACTCGAATCCTCCACCAGCGTGCACGCAGCGAGAACGGCTTCACCCTTATCGAGCTCCTGGTGGTGATCCTGATCATCGGCATCCTGGCCGCAATCGCGATCCCCTCCTTCCTCAGCCAGAAGAGCAAGGCCTCCGACGCTGCCGCCAAGGAGGTCGCCCACGCCTCGCAGACGGCCGCCGAGACGTTTGCGACCGACCACGAAGGCAAATACACGGGACTGTCGCTCGAAGAAGTCAAGAAATACGAGCCGGTCATCCTGATCAAAGCCGAAGGCAACAACGCCTACCTGAGCACCGCGGCGGCGACCGAATCGGGTGCGGGCTTCGAAGTCATCGCAACGTCGAGCTCCGGTGACACGTTCAAGATCACACGCACCGCCGAAGGTGTCGTGACCAGGACCTGCACCCAGGCCGCCAGCAGCAAAGGCTGCCAGACCAAAAGCTGGTAGAAGCGCCGGCGTCGGTGGCTTGCCACAGTCTGTGGCGGGAACACCTCAAGCAGGCGCGGTGGACGGTCGATAGGGAGCCTGTGACACGGACGGTCCGCCACAGACTGCGCAGCGAGGGTGGGTTCACGCTGATCGAGATCCTGGTTGTGATCCTGATCATCGGGGTCCTGGCGGCGATCGCGATCCCGTCGCTGCTCAACCAGCGGACCAAGGCGAGCGACGCCTCGGGCAAGGAAATCGCGCGCAGTGCCGCTCAGGCCGCCGAGACCTACTCGACCGACCACGGTGGGAGCTACTCGGGCCTTGAACCGAAAGTGCTGCACGAATACGAGCCGGCGATTCAGACCGCCGCGGGCAACAACAACGCCTACGACTCGGCCGCCGAAGCGACCGAAAGCGGCAAGGGCTTCACGGTCACCGCGACCTCTGCGATCGGCGACACCTTCACCTGGAGTCGCAGTTCCAACGGCTCGGTGAGCCGCACCTGCGAAGTGAAATCGGGCGGTAACAGAGGTGGCTGCCAGAGCGGCAGCTGGTAGGGGCCGGCGCCGCGGGGCGCCTCGTCCGATTGCGCCGGAGGGGCGATGCCATCAAGTGTGGCCCGCGCCGCGCCGATCAGACCTCATGGAGGCAGCAACCTTTGCCGGGCTTCTCGGCACGATCATGGGCTCGTTCCTGAACGTGGTCGTCTACCGCCTCCCGCGCCACGAGTCGCTGATCACCCCCGCCTCGCACTGCCCGGGCTGCGGCACGCCGGTCAAGCCCTACGACAACATCCCGGTTCTCTCCTGGCTTCTGCTCAAAGGGCACTGCCGCAGCTGCGGAACCGCGATCTCGGTTCGCTACCCACTTGTCGAGGCCGCTACGGGCCTGCTCTGCCTGGGTGCTGTGCTCACGCACGACTCGGCTGCTGACATCGCCCTGAGCATCGGCCTGATCCTGATGGTCGTGCCGGCCGCCCTGATCGACCTGGAATGCCGGATCATCCCCAACAAGATCACGATCCTGGGCGCTGTCTCGGCGATCGCGATCGGTCTTGCACTTGATCCCAGCGGCGAGCCGGGCCGTCTGATCGCCGGAGCGGCCGCAGGAGGCTTCCTGCTGCTCGCGGCGCTCGCCTACCCGGGTGGAATGGGGATGGGTGACGTCAAGCTGGCCGGAATGATGGGCCTGTTCCTGGGTGCGGCTGTCGCGCCGGCGATCCTGATCGCCCTCCTGACCGGAACGGCGGTGGGAGCCGTGATCATCGCCCGCAAGGGCGCCAAGGAGGGCCGCAAGACGGCTGTTCCCTTCGGCCCGTTCCTTGCAATCGGCGCCCTGGTAGCGGTCTTTGCGGGCCAGCAGATGGTCGATGTCTACGTCAATCACTTCCTTCACTAAAGCGGCGGGTCACACGCGCCGATACCCCCCCTGCGGACGATCCGCAACCCGCCCCGATCTCTACCGATGAAACTCCCCTCACCCAACATCAAGCTCGGCCGCCGCTCGGGCGCCGACGTCGTCGGTCTGGACATCCAGCCCGGCTTCATCGCCGCCGTCAGCGCCAAGGTCAACGGCTCGATCGCCGCCGAGAAGGCCGCCACGATCGCCCTCGCCGCCGATGCGATGCGCGATGGCGAAGTTCTCGACGAGGAGGCTCTGAGCGACGCTCTGCGTGAGATGTTCGCCTCGGGCGGCCTGGGCAAGCGGGTCCGCGTTGGCGTCGCCAACCAGCGCACCGTGCTGCGGATCCTGGAGCTCCCCCCGGTCACCGACCATAAGGAGCTCGCCGCCGCCGTCACCTTCCAGGCACAGGACCAGGTCCCGATGCCGCTTAACAACGCTGTCCTTGACTTCCACCCGCTGGGTGTGATCGACACGCCCGCCGGCCCGCGCCAGCGCGTGGTGCTGGTTGCAGCACAGCGCGACATGGTTGAACGGCTGCTCGCCGCGGTGCGCCGCGCCGGCCTCACGGCCGAGGGCGTCGACCTTTCGGCCTTCGCGCTGATCCGCTCGCTCTACCGCCCCGACCCGGAGCAGTCCGGCCGGGTGCTCTACCTGAACGTCGACGGCCTGACCAACCTGGCGATCGCCGAGGGCACGGTCTGCCGCTTCACCCGCGTCGTCGGCTCGGGTCTCGAGGGCATGGCCTCCGAGCTTGCCGAGCGCCGCGGCATCGCCCTGATCGACGCCAGGGCCCGCCTGGCCGAGGCCGACCTGAGCGTGCCGATGCCCGTCGCCGAGCCCATCGCCCCCGCCGAGCCCGTCACGGAGGTCATCGAGCACGGCGCCCCCGAGGGTGAGCCCGGCGAGCCGGCCGCGAGCTTCGAGACCCGCGAGGAGCTCGAGGCCCACGAAAGCGGACTCAGCTACGAGGAGCTCTCAGCCGTCGCCCCGGAGCCCACCGAGCCGGCGCCGCAGGCCTCGGAGGCCGATGTCTGGACGGTTCTGGACAACGGCATCCGCGAGATCTCGGGCGAGGTTCGCAACTCACTTGACTTCCACCGCTCGCAGGACGGAGGCGGCGAGGTCTCCCACGTCGTCCTCAGCGGCGCGGCCCAGGACATCCCGGGCTTCGCGGAGGCGCTCCAGAACTCACTGGGCGTGGACGTCCGCTCGACCGACATCAGCGTCGTGCCGGGTGGCCTCGAGGGCCAGGTCTCTCCCCACCGCCTTGCGGTGGCGACGGGCCTCGCCGCGATGGAGGCGCCCCGATGAGAGCGGTAAACCTGATTCCCAAGGATCAGCGCAGCGGAAACTCCGTCGGCGCAGGTCGTTCCGAAGGCGGCGCCTATGCCGTCCTGGTGCTGCTCGCCGCGGTCGCCGTGCTGGCGGTCCTCTACGGCAAAGCTCACCGTGACGTGACCAGCCGCAAGGCCGAAGCCGTCACGATCAACGCCAAGGCAGCACACGCTCAGGCCGAAGCGAGCCAGCTGGCTCCCTACACGAGCTTCGTGGCCCTGCGCCAGCAGCGCGAACAGGCCGTCGTGGCCCTCGTGAACTCCCGCTTCGACTGGGCCCACGCCTTCCACGAGTTTGGCCGCGTCCTGACGCCCCAGACGCAGATCGCCACGCTGGACGGCTCGATCGCCTCCTCGGGCTCGGCGCCGGGTTCGGCACCCGCCCCGGCAGCGGGTGCCTCGGCCGCGACCGCCGCCACAACAGCTCCGGGTGCAGCGCCCGCAGCCAGCACGACCGGTGCCGCGGCTGCCAGCGCCACTGTCTCCTCGGCGACCCCGGCGGGCAGCGTTCCCATCTTCAACCTGACCGGCTGCGCCACCAGCCAGGACGCGGTCGCACAGATGCTCAACCGGCTTCGCCTGATCGATGGCGTCAGCACGGTGACTCTTCAGAGCTCGACCAAGAGCGGCGGCGCCGGCAGCACGGGCGGATGCCCGGTGGGCGGACCCTCCTTCTCTGTGACGGTGGCCTTCGTCGGACTGCCCAGTGCGACGGCCAGCGCGGCTGCCGTGAAGACGACAACCAAGACGGTCGCAGTCACCACCACTCCGGGAGGTACGAACCGATGACCGGCCGTGACCGCATGGTCCTCATAGGGCTGGTCGTCCTCGCGGCGATCGCGGGCGGCTGGATGCTGCTCGTCTCACCGGAGCGCCAGAAAGCCAAGTCGCTTGAAGCCGAAGTCAGCACCGCCCAGGCGTCGCTGTCGGCGGCCGAAGGCCAGCTGTCGAGTGCACGGGCTGCCCAGTCGCAGTACTCGAAGGCCTACGCGTCGGTCGTGAGCCTCGGCAAAGCCGTTCCGGCGACCGAAGAAGTTCCTTCCCTGATCTTCCAGCTCTCCCACGCCACGACGCAGCGCAACGTCGACTTCAACTCGATCGTGACCGGCTCGACCGGCGGTTCGAGCGCGTCGGCGGGCAGCGGCGCGGTTGCCACGGCGGGGTTCACGCAGATGCCCTTCACCTTCGGCTTCAACGGCGGCTTCTTCGACCTCGAAAAACTGTTCCGCTCGATGACGGGATTCGCCACCTACACGAAGTCCGGGACGGTCCAGGTCTCAGGCCGGCTGCTGACGATCCAGAGCGTCAAGCTGGCGCCTGAAAACGCCTCGGGCGCGGCGAGCGCCGGTGCCAAGTCACTCAACCTCTCCGGGACGATCACCGCGACGGCCTATGTGCTGCCCGCCAGCCAGGGCCTGACCGCCGGTGCGACCCCCGAATCGCCCACGGGCTCATCCGCCACGGGCGCCGCGGACCCGGCCGCCGCCACTGCTCCTGCGATCGCGAGGGTCACCCCATGAGCGAGTTCCTGAAGTCCGTCAAGGCTGACCTGACCGACCGCCGGCTGCTGCCGGTCGTCGCCACGGTCGGCGTGTGCCTGCTGGCCGCCGTCGCCTACGCAGTGATGGGCGGGTCGAGCTCCAAGCCGAGCACGGCCGTTTCGGCGAGCGTCACCTCGGTGACGCACACGGGCGGCATCGTGGTGAGCGCCACGACGTCCGAAAAGGCTGTCGCCGAGACGACCAACGGCGTCTCCGAACAGCGTTCGGGCACGGCTCGCAACCCCTTCGCCCCGATTCCCGGCACGACCCCTCCAGCAACCAGCGCCTCGACGGGCAGCTCATCGAGCGGCTCGGGCTCCTCGACGAGCTCATCGGGCTCGGGCAGCTCCACGCCGACCGAAGAAACCAAGGCGCCTGAAGAATCGACCAAGCCGCCGGCCAAGCCGAAGACCAGGACCGTCTACCACGTGGCGATCGAGTTCGGGCTCTTCCCGGCCGGCGCGACCCCCGAAACCGTCGTCCTGACCCCGTATGAGAACCTCAGGCTGCTGACGGCCCTGCCGACTGCCAAACAGCCCCTGATCGTCTTCCGGGGCGTCACCAGCGGCGGCAAGGCCGCGACCTTCTCGATCGTCGGCGAAGCCATACTCCACGGGGTCGGCACCTGCCTGCCCAGCGCCAGCCAGTGCCAGGCGCTGGACCTGAAGCCCGGTCAGTCCGAGATGCTCGAATACCTCCCGCCGGGCGGCGAACCGATCAACTACGAACTCCGGGTTGTGAACATCGCCGCCAGCAAGGCCGCCGCCAAGGCATCGGCCGCGAAGGCCTGGGGCGAGTCCCGGGCGGGCGCCGAAGTCCTCCGCAGGGCGGGCCTCGAGGCACTCCCCTTCCTGCGCTACTCCTCGCAGCGCGGCGTGCTGGTCTTCCCCCGCCGCGGCGCCTTCTCGGCCCGTGCACACAAGGCGCACGCGTCGCACCGCCGCAGCCGCTGAACGCTCAGCAAATAAGCTAGGCGCGTGGTGCTCCGCCTCATAACCGCCGGGGAGTCGCATGGCCCTGGTCTGACCTGCATCGTCGAGGGCCTTCCGGCAGGCCTCCGCCTGACCGCGGAGGAACTCGACCGCGACATGGCCCGCCGCCAGTTGGGTCACGGCCGGGGCGGGCGGATGAAGATCGAGACGGACCGGGCCGAGGTGACGGCCGGCGTGCGTCACGGCCAGACGCTGGGCGGCCCCGTGGCGCTGCAGGTGGCGAATCGCGACTACGCCAACTGGGAAGAGCGGATGAACCCCTGGCCGACGGGCACCGAGGTCGCCGAGGTGCATCTGCCCCGTCCGGGGCATGCCGACCTGGTGGGCACCCAGAAGTACAAGCAATCTGATGTCCGGAACATCCTCGAGCGGGCATCGGCCCGCGAGACGGCCGCCCGGGTGGCCGGTGGGGCTCTCTGCAAGGCCTTCCTGAAGGCGGTGGGCGTCGAGATCCGCTCGCATGTCATCCAGATCGCCTCGGTTCACGCGCCCGATCCGGCGAAGCCGCTCGAGCTGGCCGACTTCGACGAGGTGGACAGCTCACCGGTGCGCTGCCTCGACCCCGAGGGGACGAAGGCGATGGTCAAGGAGATCAACGAACTGCGCAAGGCCAACGAGTCTCTGGGGGGCGTCTTCGAGGTTCAGGCCTTCGGGCTCGTCCCGGGCCTCGGCTCGCACATCTCCTGGGAGGAGCGCCTCGACGGGAGGCTGGCGATGGCGATCTGCTCGATCCAGGCGATGAAGGGAGTGGCGATCGGCGATGCCTTCACGGTGGCCGGGCTGCCCGGCTCGGCGGCCCACGACGAGATCTTCTACTCCGCCGAGCGGGGCGGCTACTACCGCGAGACCAACCACGCCGGTGGCCTCGAGGGCGGGATGACGAACGGAGCCCCGGTGGTCGTCCGCGGGGCGATGAAGCCGCTGCCCACACTGACCAAGCCGCTGCGCTCGGTCGACACCGAGACCCACGAGGCCGCCCAGGCCCTGCGCGAGCGGACCGACTCCTGCACCGTCCCGGCGGCCGGCGTTGTGGGCGAGGCGATGGTGGCGCTGGTGCTGGCCGATGCCTACCGGGCGAAGTTCGGAGGCGACCACATCGATGACGTCCTAGAGGCGGTGGCCGCATACCGGGAGCGGATCGGTTGGCCTACGTCCTGATCGGCTTCATGGGGGCGGGCAAGTCAACCGCTGCCCGTGAGCTGGCGAAGCTGATGGACCTGGAGTGCCTGGACAGCGACGAGCTGCTGGCAGAGCGCTTCGGGCATCCGGTGGCGCGCGAGTTCGAGCTTCACGGCGAGGCGGCCTTTCGCGAGCGGGAGGAGACCCTCGTCTGTGAGCTCTTGAGCGACGCGGGCGAGGCCAGGGTGATCGCCCTGGGTGGGGGGAGCGTTCTCTCCGAGCGCGTCCAGGCCGCGCTGAATGGCCATCTGACGATCCTTCTGGACGTCGAGGCCGACGTCGCCTGGGGGCGGGTCCAGGCCGAGGACGGGGGACCCGAGCGGCCGCTGGCGGGCGATTCCGAGGCGTTCGGAAGACTTCACGCTGAACGGAGAGGACTCTATGAATCCCTTGCCGACGCGATCCTCGAAGGCCCGAGCGCGGCTTCGCTCAGCGGTGTCGCGAGGGCGCTCAGGTCGCTGGCCGCTGCGCCGAGCGGGACGCGGCTGTTGTGGGCCGCATCGGACTCGGGCGAATACCCCGTCCTGATCGGCCGCGGGCTGGTGTCGGAGGGAGCCTCTGAAGAGATCTGGCCGCTTCAGCGCAGCGCCTCCCGTGCGTTCTGCGTGAGCGACGAGCGGGTGGCGGCCCTGCATGGCGCCCACCTGGGCGAGCTGGCCGCGATGTTCACCATCCCACCGGGTGAGGGCTCGAAGACCCTGGCCGAGGCGGAGCGCGTCTGGCGGCTGATGGCTGACGGCGGCATGACACGAGCCGACCACGTCGTGGCGCTGGGCGGCGGGGTCGTGGGGGACCTGGCCGGCTTCTGTGCGGCTACCTACCAGCGGGGGGTGCCGGTGGTCCAGGTGCCGAGCACGCTCCTTGCCCAGGTCGACTCGGCCTACGGGGGCAAGACGGGGATCGACCTCCCCGAGGCCAAGAACTACGTCGGCGCCTACCACCAGCCGGCGGGTGTGATCGTGGACCCCGACCTCTTGGCCACCCTCCCGCAGCAGGAGCTTGACTCCGGCTGGGTGGAGGTTCTGAAGACCGCCCTGATCGCCGGCGGGAGCCTCTGGGAGGCGGTCTCGAGCGGCGCCTCGGCTGACGAGAGGACGATCTTCGCCTGCGCTCGCACGAAGCTCCGGACGGTGGCCGCCGACGAGCGTGACGGCGGGCGCCGCCAGGTCCTGAACCTCGGCCACACGGTGGGCCACGCGATCGAGACGGTCACCAACTACTCCCGCTACAGGCACGGCGAGGCGGTCGGCCTGGGCCTGCTGGCGGCGCTGCGGCTCTCAGGCCGCCAGGAGCTGCGTGCCCAGGTCCAGGAGCTCATGGAGGAGCACCGGCTGCCGGTCAGGCTCGAGGATGTGGATGTGACGGCGATCCTCCAGGCGATCGGGCGCGACAAGAAGCGGGTCGGCGCCGATGTCCCATTCGTCCTCCTGACGGCACCCGGGGATGTCCGCTTCGGCTGCGAGGTCCCCGGCGGGGAGCTGCAGGCGGCGGTCGAGGAGCTGGCGGCATGAGCGGGCGAATCCTCCGGGTGGAGGTCATGCACGGGGTCAACCTCGACCAGTTGGGCCACCGCGACCCCGCCCTCTACGGCTCGCTGACACTCCACGAGCTCGAGGCCAAGATCGAGCTCGAGGCCCGCTCGCTGGGCTTCGAGGCGAGCTTCTTCCAGAGCAACCACGAGGGTGCCTTCGTCGAGCGGTTGCATGCCCTGCGGGGCGAGGTGGACGGGATCATCCTCAATCCAGGTGCCTGGACCCACTATGCCTGGGCGATCCACGACGCCCTCGAGATAGCCGCCGTCCCGGCGGTCGAGCTGCACCTCTCAGACCCACTGGCCCGCGAGCCCTGGCGCCATGTGTCGGTCATCGGCGACCTCTGCCTGGCGAACGTGCGCGGCCTGGGCCCGGATGGCTACCGTAGGGCGATGGAGTTGCTGCGCGAGCACATCGAGAAGGGCCTTTGATGAGCGCCGGGCGTGACGACACGGCGATCGCGGGCCGGGTCGAGCGGCTGCGCAGCGCGCTCGCCGAGGCGGGTGTCGACGTCCTGCTCGTCGACGACGAGATCGATCTTCGCTACCTCACGGGCTTCACCGGGAGCAGCGGCATGGCCCTCGTGAGGGCCGATGCCGACGGCCCGCTCCACTTCCTGACGGACTTCCGCTACACGGCCCAGTCGGAGGCCGAGGTGGGGGAGGTGTTCGCTCGCCAGACGGTCTCCGGCGAGCTCTATGAGGCGCTGGGAGGCCTGCTCGGCCCCGGGCCGGGACGGCTGGGGTTCGACGAGGCCAAGCTGACCGTCCGCGGGCACTCTCGGCTGGAGGGGGCCGCCGGTGAGGGATGGGAGCTGATCCGCTGCAAGGGCCTGTTCGAGTCACTGCGGTCCGTCAAGGAACCCGCTGAGATCGCGCTGATCGCCGCCGCCTGCAGGCTGGCCGACGAGGCGCTGCGCGAGACACTGGAGGAAGGGCTGCTCCGGCGGACCGAGCGCCAGGTCGCATTCGAGCTCGAGACAAGGATGCGCCGGATGGGCGCCGAGGCGCCGAGCTTCCCCTCGATCGTCGCCTTCGGAGAGCACGGGGCCCTCCCACACGCGCAGCCCCGGGATGTCGAGATCCCGCCGGACGTACTGGTGACGATCGACTGGGGTGCCGTGCTGGACGGATACTGCTCGGACTGCACCCGCACCTACGCCACGGGCGAGGCGATCAGCGACCGCGCCCGAGAGGTCTACGCGCTCGTCCTGGCGGCGCAGGAAGCAAGCCTCGCGGCTGTCCGCTCGGGCCCCAACGGGCGCGAGGTCGATGCGGTGGCACGCGACATCATCGCCGCGGCCGGCGAGGGCGCGAACTTCGGCCACGGCCTCGGCCACGGCGTGGGGATGGAGGTGCATGAGGCCCCGCGGCTCTCGCGAACGGCCGGCGACGAGCGGCTCGTCGAGGGGAACATCGTCACCGTCGAGCCGGGTGTCTACCTGCCGGGGATGCTGGGAGTGCGGATCGAGGATCTGGTGGTCGTGCGTTCCGACGGGCCCGAAGTGCTCACGACGGGCCTGGGAAAGACGCTCACCGTCACCGCCTGAGCCTCGAGCGTGCCGAGCTCGGCCGGTTCGGGCCCGGGACTCGAGAACAGCTGCGTCGCGAGCCATGCGGCCAGCGGCAGCGACCAGGCCAGGAAGCAGAGTGACTGCACATCGGGCGAGGCATGCCCCGGCAGCCAGCTGAAGCTGAAGTAGATCAGCGCGCTTGCCGCCAGGGTCAGGAGCGGGGGTCCGCCGGAGGGCTTCCCCGACTCCCAGGCGAGCAGGGCCAGCAGCAACGGCAGGGGGTAGTAGAGGGCGTCCCAGGTGTCCAGGAGGCAGCGCCCGAGCAGGATCAGGGCCAGGGCCAGAAGGGCCCGCTGAACGCTCAGGCGGGCGCCCCTGAGCGAAATCCACAGGACGGCCGCCAGGGCCACCCCGAGGAGCACCACCAGCGGATGGGAGATCGTGCCGGCCCATTCCGGTCCGATCCTGTAGCCGGGCTTCCCGGCGCCGAAGGCGCCGTGGACGAGTGCACCGTGCCGGCCGAAGAACCAGAAGACCTGCCAGGGCTGGAAGATGGCCGAGCCGGGCGTCGCGACGGCACGGGTGCCCGATGCGAAGCCGCCGCCGGATCCGAGCAGGAGGGGAGCCAGAACAGCCGCCGTCGTCGCGAGCGCGCCACTCAGAGCGATCGCCCTGCGCCCAGGCGGAAGGGCCAGCAGGACTGGCCCGAGGGCGATCAGGGCCCACTGCTTGTTGGCGATCGCAAGACCGACGATCGCTCCCGTCAAGAGCGCCCGCCGGACACTCACCGCCGGGGCCGATGCGAGCAGCACCGCCATGACGCAGAGGGCTCCGCCGAGAAGCTCCTCCGGGTGCCCCACTTCCAGGGCGGTGAGGGTGACGGGGTTGGCGACGCAGAGGGCCAGGACCAGCGCCCGGTCCAGGCGAGGGCGCCCGGCGGCGCGCATCCTCGCGACAAGCCAGACGCCCAGCAGGGCGGCGGCCAGCAGGCAGGGGACGGCCACCGCACGGTAGACGGCCAGCGGCCCGCCACCCCACAGGCCGGGGAGCGCGGCAAACGGGGCCCGCTCGACGAGGGACCCGCCGTAGACCGGCGCCAGGCTCAGGAAGCTGCCCAGGTGACCATGGACGAGCGCTTCAAAGGCAGGGCGAGCCTCGACTTCATAGTCGTTCCAGCCGGGGCCGAAGAGGCCCAGCCACGCCATCGCAAAGGAGCCCGCCAGTGCGAGCAGCGCGCAGGTGGCGTTCTCGCGCAGAGCTCGCCGCATAAGTTCGCATCGGCGGGCCGGAGGGCCGACTTGAGCGTCTCAGGGACCCGTCCACGACCCGCGCCGGGCCGGGCCGGGTAAGGGCTCAGCGGGAGGGGACCCAGCCGGCCGGGTAGGTGCCGGCGGGGATCGTCCCCGCCAGCTCTGCGAAGTTGCGCTTCGCGAGGAGTTCGGCGGCACTCCCGGAGAGCAGGCCTCGCAGGTCGGCCAGTGGCAGCAGGACGTTGACGGTCGCGCCGATCTGCAGATCGGCCGCGTTGGGCTGCCCGCCGCCGATCACACCGGAGCTCACGAGCTCCGCTATGTGGTCGAGCTTCTCGGGCAGCCCGGCGAGATCGTCGTGTAGCCGGGCGGCCGTGATGTTGTGGTACTTCCAGCCGGCCCGGATCATGCGGATCGCATAGTCCGTCCCGGGGCCGTCGAGCTGGGCGCCGCCGAAGATCGTGGCGAGCAGCTCGGGTCTGAAGTGAAGCGCGCCCCAGGGCAGTCTGCGGCCGAGATCCTGGAAGACCTCGTCACCCCAGCGCTCAGCCTCACGGACCTCCTCGGAGGGATAGAGGACCGGCTCCGGTTCTAGTTCCTCGAGACGGGCAAGGATCGCTCTGGAGCCGTGGACCGGCTCGTCGTCGACCATCAGGCCGGGGACCGTCGAGTGTCCCTCGCCGTAGATCTCCTGCATCTGCTCGACATGCGGCCCGGCCGCCAGGTCGACCCGGTCGAATTCGAGGCCCTTCAGCTGCAGCGCCGCCGCGACGGTCATGCAGGGATGGGAGGGAGGCAGGGCGTGGAGGGTCAGCTTGGGTGCCATGGGCGCGAGCCTACGCGAACTGCCCTCTCAGCGGGCTGCTCGCCACATCGTCGTGATGACCGGTCCGCCGGGCGGTCCGAACGCCGATCGGGGCCGAAAGCCGAGAGCTTCGTAACGGGGCAGGTTCGCTGGGTTCGTGGACTCGAGATATGCGGGCATGCCCTGCTCGTCGATCTCGGCCAGGCACCCCCTCAGGAGGCCCATGCCGATGCCCTGGCCGGTGTGGTCTCGATGGGTGCCCAGCATGCTCAGGTAGTAGTGGGGCTCGTCGCCAGGGTGGTTCGAGTCGAATTCGCTGAAGACGTCGTTGAGCTGCTGGGCGCGATCGCCGAACAGCTCGTCCACGAGATCCTCGAACTCGGCTTCCTGGCGCTCGGTCATTTCAGCGACGCCCGGCGGTATCCAGACTGCAACGGCCTCGATCTCGGGGGTGACGCGGACCCATGGCCGGCTGATGGCCGCCTCGGCCCAGCAGCCCAGGAGCCTTGGCAGCCGGGCCGCCCGGGACGCCGCGTCGGGGAAAGCCCAGTGGCCCCAGACGGGGTCCTCGAAGAATGCGCCGGCCAGGCACCGGCTTACCGCGTCGAGCTCATCTGGGTGTGCAGAACGCCCGCTTCCTCCGCCTTGGGGCATGGCGGAAGCGTACTCAAGGGGTGCCGAGCCCTGGTAGCCTCCGCCGATGCGTGGAAGGGGGGTAGGCGCGGGACATTGGGCCCTGGCTGTGTTGCTGGGTTGCGTGGTGTTGCTCGCGGGCTCCTCGACGGCGCTCGCCGCTGCCGGCAGCGCCAAGATCACGGGCAAGGTGACGCAGTTCTCCTCACCGGCCACGGGCATCGAAGGCGTGGCGGTGCGGGTGTACACCGAAGGCGGAGAAGTCGCCGGGTTCACCCACACGCTTGCGAGTGGCGAATATGCGGTGGAAGGCTTGGCACCGGGCCTCTACACGGTGGAGTTCAATCCAGCCGGGCTCAACTACGTTCGCCAGTACTACAAAGAAAGCTCCCTGCTCTCCGGCGCGACGCCGGTCGTCCTCGCCGCCGAAGGAGAAACCAAGACGGGGATCGATGCGAAGCTCGTCGAAGGCGGGCAGATCACGGGGACGGTGGTCGAATTCACCGAAGGCAAAGCAGTCGTGCCGCTGGAAAGCGTCGAAGTGCGGGCCTATGAAGCGACCGGGAGCGAACCTCTCGTCGGCTTTGCCACCACCGGCGTCGCAGGAACCTACGACATCGCCGGACTCGCCACAGGCTCCTACAAGGTGATGTTCGCGCCGGCCTTTGGAAGCGCTCTGAACTTCGTCACGCAGTACTACGAAGACGCAGCGTCCTCGGCCACGGCGACGCCGGTCTCCGTCACCCAGGGAACGACCACCACCGCGGTCGGCGCGGAAATGCGGGTCGGCGGGATCATCGAAGGCACCGTTACGGACGCCGCGACCCATCAGCCGGTGGCGAACGTCGTCGTCTCGGCAAGCAGCCCCGGCCACCCCGAGGTCACCGGAGGCCTCGCCGAGACCAATGGGAATGGCGAATACGCGATCCGTGGCCTTCAGAGCGGCTCCTATGATCTCGAATTCGAGTATTTCCCGGAAGGCGCGGGAGCACCTGAATACATCACGCAGACCCAGCTCGGCGTCGGTGTCGCACAGGGCAGTACAACGTCTCCTGTCGACGCGGCTCTACTGCCCAGGCCGCCCGTCAGCAACGAATTGTTCACGCCGAAATCACCCCTACCGGCGATCATCCGCGCGGGGCCGCCTTCCACCTCCGCCGCGACCGTGCCCGTGATCAGGCTGTCGAGCACCAAGATCGGTGTCGCCGGGGGCGCGGCCAGCGTGCCACTCGCCTGCGCCAAGGCAGCATGTAAGGGAACGATCACTTTGACCGGACAGGTTGTTGTCAAGCATCGCAAGGGCAAGCGGACGATCTCCAAGACAACGACGGTCGTGCTCGGGAGAGGCTCGTACTCGCTTGCGGCGGGAACGAGCTCGACAGTTGCCCTTCGGCTCACATCCAAGGGGAAGATCATGCTTGCCAAGGGCAGGGGCCACTCCTCCTCGGCCAAGGCCAGCGTGACCGTGACGGGCGGCAGGACGGTGAGTGGATCGGTGCAACTCCACGAGACGGCCCACAGAGGACGCAAAAGCAAGCACAAGTGAGACACGGCCGGCTCCTGTCAGCCGATGCGGGCCGTGAAGCGGGCCGTTCGCAGCGTCCGCACCAGCTTCGCCTGCAGCGCGGCTCTGCCGGGCAGCGCCTCGGCGCATGCCGGGGTGGTCCGCACCCCGAGGGCGGCGGATGCCCAGATGTTCCGGCTGAGGCGTTCCACGAGGACGCCGAAGTAGGGGCTCTCGACGGTTCGCGGTGATTCGCCCGGCAGGACTTCTTCGCGCGAGGCGGGGGGAGGCGTGCCCAGCACCCAGCGGCGGCGGGGTTTGGTTTCGGACGCCGCCTGAGGGTTCGGAGCCGGGGCCGGTGGCCTGTGGGCATAGAACCAGAAGGCCAGGTATTCCTCGATTTCAGCTCGCATCGGTTGCTGGGGCACCTCGACGTTCGTCTGGACTTCGATCGTGGCGGCACAGGTGGGCGAGAGGGTCAGGGAGATGTTCCCTACGGTGCCGTGGTGCGTCGAGGGCCTGGCGGTCCAGCCCGATGGAAGGGTCAGCCGCACCGAGCCCTTGACCGCCGGGCCCGGACGATTGTTCTTCTCGAGCACCGAGCGGGGGAGCTTCACGTCCATCGTGGCGCCGCTGGCCTGGACGGGAGCGGAGATGCAGCAGGCCAGCGCCGCGGCGAGGCCGATGGCCGCGCCGATCCTGAAACGACGGCCTGCTCGCATCGAAGCCATGTCGGTCAGCGTACTCCTGCGCGGGGCCGCCGAAGCCGGGTGTCGCGGCCCTGAGATAGCCTCACCCGATGGTCGGCCGTTCGCACAGTCGGAACCGATGTGCCAGTTTTTCGGCGCTGCTGATCCTGTTGTGGGCGACGGGGGGACCGCTTGGCGGATCGGCGCAGGCCGATCCCTACTCGCCCCTCACCGCCTGCCCGCCGCCTGCCGTCTCCCCGGCACCCGCTGAACCGCTCGTCGCGTGCGCCGGCATGGAGGGGGTGAGCGTTGCTCTGTTCGACCACTGGATGCAGGTCGCCGCCGACGGCGAAGCCGAGCATGGAAGCGCAGTCGTGCCAGTCCCGCCGCTCTATGGCCGATGCATCGCCCGCCGGTCAGCGCGCCAGGGGAAGGGCGGCCGGCACCCCGCGCCGAGCACCGCGAAGTTCAAACTGGCCTGCGAACGGGAATACCGCAGGCTTCGGGAGGAGAGCCTGGACTTCCTGATCTCCTCGGCCTGGCTGACCGGCGAAGCCGCGGCGCTGAAAGTCGAACTCTCCGAAGCCGCCGTTCACCGCAGCTTCGTCCATATCCGTAATCAGCAGTTCCCCAAGCGCAGTGAATTCCGGGCCTTCCTTCACAGCTCGGGGCAGACGGTGGCCGACCTGATGTTCCGCGTCAGGTTGAACCTGCTCACCTCCCGGCTGGTGAAGCGTCTGGCCCCCGACACCTCGTCCTTCACAACGCGCTGGCTGGCGCAGACCTCGTGTGCTGCAGGCTACGCGGTCAAAGACTGCGGCCAGGTCGTACCGGCGCTCTGAGGGGGCGGCGTTGCCCGCCGCTGTGGAGACGATCTGAGACACTGAGGTTGTGCCTGATGAGCGCCCGATCGGAGAGGCCTACGCGAAGGCCATGGCGGGGAAGGACTACGACGAGCTGCGGCGGCTGCTGGCGCCGGCGATCGACTTCCGTGCCCTCACGCCGAACCGCACCTGGGAGGCCTCCGACGCGGAGACGCTGATCAGCGAGATCGTGCAGCAGTGGTTCGACGAGAGCGACGAGATCAGGAGCCTCGAGGACGTCCAGACGGACATCGTCGGTGACCGCGAACGGGTCGGATACCGCTTCGCGGTGCACAACCCCGAAGGAGACTTCGTGGTCGAGCAGCAGGCCTACCTCATGAGCCGTGACGGGCAGATCGAGTGGATGCGGGTCATGTGCTCGGGTTTTCGCCCGGTCGGATAGCGCCCCAAGCCGACCCGCGGGGGATCCGCCTATCATGCTGAGCCGGGGTTCGGTTCAGGAGGACCGCTGCGCAACGCGGCTCAGACTGACGACCACATCGCGATTTTTGGCTCTGGAAGGGCTGATTTCTCATAATCTCAACGAACCAATTCAAGAACGGCAACCACATCGAGGTGGACGGGACGATCTTCAAGATCGTCGAGTTCCAACATGTCAAGCCGGGCAAGGGCGGGGCATTCGTCCGGACGAAGCTCCGCCGCTCCTCGGACGGGAACGTCATCGACCGGACCTTCCGGGCGGGCGAGAAGTTCCGCTCCGTGCGGACCGAGTCGCGCAAGATGCAATACCTCTACGCCGACGGGACCGACGCGCACTTCATGGACAGCGAGTCCTTCGAACAGATCGCCGTCCCCGAGACGGCCGTCGAGGAGCCGCTGCGCTTCATGAAGCCCAGCATGGACGTCGAGGTCCTGTTCATCGATGGCACCCCCGCTGACATCCAGCTGCCGAGTGCCGTCGAGTTGACCGTTACGGTTGCGGACCCGGGGCTCCGCGGTGACTCGGTCTCCGGTGGCGGCACGAAGCCGGCCACCCTCGAGACGGGGGCGGTGATCCAGGTTCCGCTGTTCGTGGAGCCCGGGCAGCTGATCCGTGTTGACACCCGCTCCGGCGAATACGTCGCACGGGCCTAGATCCAGATGCGCCGCTCCGAGCAACGGCGGGCTGCGGTGATCGCGCTCTATCAGCACGACCTCACCGAACGTACGCTGGCTGAGACGCTCGGGCCGAACGCATCCATCTTCGCCCGCGCCCTGGCCCACGCCGCCGCGGACCGGGCCGAGGAACTCGACGAGCTGATCGAACAACATGCCCATGGATGGTCGGTCGAGCGGATCCAGCCTCTGGAGCGGAGCATCATGCGCGTGGCTCTGATCGAGATGATTCATCCCGACGCGGCTCCGGCCGACGAGCCGATCTCCCCCGAGGGGGCGATCGAGGAAGCCGTCGAATCCGCCAAGACGTTCTGCGGAGCCGACGCTCCGGGCTTCGTCAACGGCGTGCTGGCAGCAGTCCTCCGCGACGTGCGCGAGAATGCGAGCACCCGATGAGCAGCGCCGAGCAACTTGACGATCTGATCACCCGCCTTGGGCGAGCTGCCGAGCAGCTCCGCTCGGGCGAGCTGTCCTCCGACGCGGCGGCGACGCTGGTCGAGGACTGTGCGGCGCTGGCCACGCAGGCGGCGGCCGAGCTGGAGCAGCTGACGCGCGCCGAGGTGCTCGCGCCGGCTCCGGGCCAGGACCGGCTCCTCTAGGCCCGGTCCACCGGCACGTGAGCGCCAGCTACCCGGACCACCTCCGCGAAGAGGTCGAGCGCTACCTGGAG
>CAZFGJ010000005.1:0-41341 GCA_964518445.1 uncultured Solirubrobacteraceae bacterium | reverse complement strand
GATCACTGGTTGCCGATCATGCGCGGCGACGTGGCGGCCCTCCAGTCGCGCGCGACAGAGTTCTACGCGAAGAAGGGCGCATCCCCGGACGAGGTCGCCGAGGCGATTCTGAGGACGATCGCCAACCACAAGCTGATCGTCCCCGTCCCGCGACGGCAGGTGACACTCCCCTACCTCCTGCACCGTCTCTCCCCGCGACTGGTCCAGCCGATCGCCAGAGGCTTCGAACGAATCGTGACGCGCGGCTAGCTGGGGATGTCCAGGGAGAACGTTGATCTGGTCCTTCGTGGGTACGCCCACCGCCAGGCCACAGGAGACTTCCTGGAGGAGATTGTCGCGCCGGACTTCGTCTGGGACATGTCGAAGTTCGGTGGCTGGCCGGAGAAACAGGTCTACGAGGGCCTCGAGGAGGCCCGGGGCTTCATCCGCGACTGGACGGCCGAGTTCGATGAATGGAAGATCGAGATCGAGGCTGTGCACGACGCCGGCGGCGACAGGGTCGTGGGGATCCTTCGACAGCGCGGCCGATCCAGGTTGAGCGGCCTGCCTGTCGACATGCTGCTCGCGCAGGTGTGGACGATCAGAGACGGCCTCGAGACGCGGATGGAAATGTACGGCGACGTCGATCGGGCGCTCAAAGCGGTGGGCCTGGCCGAGTAGATCGCGGCACTCCGCAACCTCTCTCCACATCCAATTTATACCGGATTGGAGGCCCTCATGAGGCCTCGAATACCTGTGTATAAACGCCGTCCCGGGCCAAAACCGAGGGAGATCGGCGTCCGGGATCTGTTGGCGTAGACGAGCTAGAGACGGGAGTGTGTCGATGACGGAGCATGCGGTGGTGATTGCCGGAGGAGGTCCGGCGGGGATGATGCTGGCGGCCGAGCTGGGATTGGCAGGGATCGACGTCGCAGTCGTCGAGCGGCGCCCCGATCATGTGCTGGCGGGATCGCGGGCGGGCGGCTTTCACTCCCGCACGATCGAGGTTCTCGATCAGCGAGGGGTCTCCGACCGTTTCCTGGCAGAGGGACAAACCGCCCAGGCAGCCATGTTGGGCACGACGGTGCTTGACATGAGCGACTTCCCCACGCGTCATCCCTATTCGCTGGGGATCTGGCAGAACAAGATCGAGCGAATCATGGCCGCCTGGATCGACGAATTGCCCGTGCGGACCTACTACGGGCGCGAGGTCACCGGCTTCACACAGGAGGAGACGGGGGTGAACGTCGAGTTGGCCGACGGTCAACCCCTACGAGCCGAGTACCTCGTCGGATGCGACGGAGGACGCAGCCTCATACGCAAAACAGCCGGCATCGACTTCCCAGGCTGGGACGCCACAAGAAGCAACCTGATCGCCGAGGCCGAGATGACCGATACACCGGAGCTGGGCACCCGCCAGGACGAGAGGGGGATCCATGGCATCGGCAGGCTGGAGTACGAGATCCGCGACGGCGAGGTCATCTACAAGGATGAGGGGCCCGTGCGGATCGTCGTGACCGAGCAGCAGCTGGCGTCCGCCGGCGAGCCGACGCTGCGCGACCTGAGCGAGGCGCTCGTCGCTGTCTACGGCACCGACTTCGGAGTCCACAGCCCCACTTGGATCTCCAGGTTCACCGACGTGACTCGCCAGGCCGCGGACTACCGCGCGGGACGGGTGCTGCTCGCCGGCGACTCGGCGCACGTCCACTACCCGGCCGGCGGCCAGGGCCTCAGCCTCGGCGTGCAGGACGCGGTGAACCTGGGCTGGAAGCTTGCCCAGGTCCTGCAGGGGACGTCCCCCGAGGGTCTCCTGGATACCTACCGCGAGGAGCGCCATCCGGTCGCTGCCCGGGCGCTTCGCCACACGATGGCCCAGGGGGCCCTTCAGCGCCAGGACGAGCGGATGAAGGCGCTGGCCGCGGTCGTGTCGGAGCTGGCGGCCATGGACGAGCCGCGAACACACCTGGCCGGCCTCATCTCAGGGCTGGACATCCACTACGACCTCGGCGAGGGACACCCGCTGCTTGGACGGCGGATGCCCGACCTCGATCTGGTGAGCGCCGAGGGTCCATTGAGGGTCTTCGAGCTTCTGCACAGAGCCAGGCCGGTGCTTCTCAGCCTGGGCGACGGCCCGAGCCCTGACATCAGCCCATGGGCCGGCCGGGTCGAGCGATTCGACGCTGAATATGAGGGCCTCTGGGAGCTTCCGGTGCTCGGCGAGGTCGCCGCTCCGGCGGCCGTGCTGATCAGGCCGGACGGGTATGTCGCCTGGGCTGGCGACGGAACCGATGCCAGCCTGGCCGATGCCCTCACGAGGTGGTTCGGGCCGGCCGCGGTGGCTTAGGCGAAGTGTGGGGACGGCTGGGCCGCCCCCACACGATCGCGTCGACCCTGGTCTTGGCTACGGGTTTTTGGCTGTGATGGTGGGCGGGCTGATCAGGTCGATGCCGGTGACCGTCATCCCGCTGAGTGTTCCGGTGGCGGCAGTGAATTCGAGGAGCCCTTCTTTGACCCACGGGAAGAGCGTTCCCGAGACCGTGATGAATGGGGCTTTTTTGCATGTGAATTCGAGTTCGATGCCGGAGATTTCGTCGGCGATCGGAGGCACTTCAACCAGCCGGCTGGCCCATGGCAATTTGAGCGCGTTCACTTTCAGGGGACCCTGTTTCCCGCTGGCGAGCACAGGACACGGGTTGGGTCCGCAGCTGGACAGTTTGAAGGATTTCATCACGTCGACCCCCGCACCGCCGCCAACCGGGTTGAGGAGCACCTCAACATCTTTCACGCCGCAGCTGACCTGGATCGTCGTTCCAGGAATGCTGAACAGCAGCTTGCCTTCGGTCTTGACGACCATTTTTTTGCCTTCTTTGAGCGGCGTACTGCCCATATACCAATGCGGTTCAGCCTGCGAGACCGCCGGCGCGACCGCCAAGACAGCCACGGCAAGAAGCGGTGCGAGGCCTAGGAACCTCCGGTGCATGACGTGATCCCCCTCTCCACTGCGGCGGGCATATGTGGCAGACAAAGCGCCGAAAGCCCTGAGTACGGCGCGCCACTCGCACTGCTCGCGACACTAACCGAGCCGGTGAACGGGTGTCAACGGCTCCGGAGGCGTGCATGGCCGGATCACCGTTGAGCTGCGGGATACTGGCGGTCATGTCCGACGAGCTCGCGACCCCGGACCTGCTCGAGCGCACGCGCCGATCGTTTGCGGCCGCCAATCGGGGCGACTGGGACGAGGTGATGAGCTTCTTTGCACCGGAGGCGGTCTGGGAAGTGCTGGGGCTTCAGGCGTTCGATGGACCAGACGCGATCCGGGGCTTTCTCGAAGATTGGGTGGGGACGTTCGAGGACGCCGACATCGAGGTGGAGGAGCTTCAGAACCTGGGCGGCGGTGTCACTTTCGTGATCGCCACCCTCGACGGTCGACTGGCCGGCAGCACAGCCCAGATGCGCGTGCGCTTCGGAGCCACCTACAGGTGGGCGGGAGAAGCGATCGTGCAGATAGCCTCCTACACGAGCGTCGACGAGGCCCGGACCGCGGCGGAGCGCCTCGCCGGAAATCGGGGGTAGAGGTGTCGGAGAACCTGGATCAGGTGAGCTAGGAGATGTCCCAGGAGAATGTGGATCTCATCCGGGAGATCTATGAGGGATGGCTGCGCGGCGAAACCGGCCTCGACCGGTTCGATCCGGAGATCGCCATGTTCGAGTCGACGACGCTCCCGGGCGCCGCGTCGGCCGTGGGCATCGATGCGGTCGAGCGCTACATCGAAAGCTTCGCCAGGTACTGGGATGAGATCCGCTTCGAGGCGCAGGAGTACATCGACTTCGGCGAACAGGTCGTAGTGATTGCCCGTCTCAAAGGTCGTGGGAAGACGAGTGGTGCCACGGTGGAGCGCACCTGGGCCTACGTCTGGACTGTGCGGGAAGGAAAGGCGTTGCGCATGGACGGCTACGCCAGTCGGAGCGAGGCACTTGAGGCGGTGGGCGTCGCTGGATAGACGGCATCGAGTCAGCCCGCTCCGCCGAATCGTCTGAGCCGAGCAACGTCCTGCGGCGGGAGTTTCCGGTCGTACCACGCTCCCGCCAGCGCCTTGCGGAAGCGCTCACTTCTCAGCGCCGCGGCTTCGACGCGATCCACGTCCGGCAGGTGGGCGAGATAGTCCTCCAGATGACCGGCACCGAGGGAACCCAGAGCCTCCTCGTCAGGAGCAGTCTCGGCGAGCAGTTCTAGAAGCTCGAGTCGGTCGATGGCCGGAGGGAGGCGCGCCTCGCGTCCACCTTCTGACCCGTCGTAAGCGCCGTCCCATGTGCGGGCGGATGCGATGCAGTCGACCATGTCCCAGGCCCATTCCAGACCAGTCCCGGGGTCCTCTGGCGTGTCCTCACGGTGCTTCTGGGCGATCACCTGCCAGCCGTCCCCTTCCGTGACGACCCTGTCGCCCGCCGCCGGGTCGTACGGCTGAGCCGGGCGTGCCGCATCGAGAGCCTCTCGCCGCACGTGGTTCTCCCAGTAGGCGTCTGCCAGGTTCCCGGGCGTGATCTGTTCAGGCGGCACCCTGCAATTGTGGCTGACTCTTGAGCGGCGCTGAATCGCCGGCCATGGTGAACATCGATCCCGGCCTGCGCTGCCCCTTCAGACACCGGACCGTCGGCGTAGAATCGGTCGCCTATCCATGTAGTGGGGAGGAATCGACTATGCGAAACAAGGGGATCAGTCCAGCGCTCATCGTGGCGCTGCTCGCGTTGGGCATCGCGCTCGGCGGTACGGCCGTCGCGGCGAGCCACTATGTGATCACGAGTACGTCCCAGATCAAGCCGAGCGTCTTGAGCAGCCTGACGACTGCGGCGCGCGGCGAAACTCACGTCGTCAAGAGCACATGGACATTCGTCAAACACGGCACACCCTTGGAAGAACACGGGTGGGCCAAAGCGAAGTGCGCCAAGGGCGACCACGTCGTTTCGGGCGGATACCAGGCCGAACTCGCGCCCGGGGCGACGATGAATTCGAACTCACCTTTGGGCCTCGTCGGATGGCAGGTCATCGTGCAGATCGGAACCAGCACGGAAACCTCGAAATTCCAGGCATACGCCATCTGCGTCACCGGAGAATGACCGGAGCGACAGTGCCCGATCGCGTCGACGCCGTGCACTTCCGTGAGCAGGTCGGCGAGCGGGTGCTGGTCCTCGCCGACCTCGGCCTGGCGGAGTAGGTGATGTCGCAGGAGAACGTGAAGCTGGTCAAGCGCCTGTACGACAGCTGGCAACGGGACGGCTTCGACGTGGTGCCCGCATTGATGGACCCGGACATCGAGTACGTCAATCCTCCCTACGCCGTCGAGCCCGGGACGCGCCAGGGCTACGAGGGATTCGCTATCGCCGCCCAGAACATCCGCAACGTCTACCCGACGCGTCGGTTCGAGCCGCTCGAGTACTGGGACGCACAGGACCAGGTGGCGGTGCGAGTGCGCGTGGTCGCGCGCGGCGTCGGCAGCAGCGTCGAGATCGATGTCGAGCGTGGCTACGTGTTCGAGATTCGCGACGGAAAGGTCACTCGTTTCGCGTGGTTCAACGAGCCGCTGGAGGCCCTTGAAGCCGTGGGGCTGGAGGAGTAGTCGATGTCGCCGGAGGAGCAGGCATGAGCAGAAGCCGGTCGATCTTCAACAAGCTCTATGGCGTCCCGCCCGGGCCAGACACATTGAAGCTGGACCGCTTCCCGGATGGCATCGTGCTCGGCGTGGTCGCTGCGGGATACTGGCCGGGTGATGGCTGAGGAGCCGACGGCCCCTGACCTGATGGAGTTGATGCGTCGCGGCTACGAGGCGCTCAGCACCGGGGATCTCGACGAGGCCCTGCGGTTTCTCACCGACGACGCGGTGGTGGACATGACTCGGACCATCGGAATCGTCGTCCACGGACGAGACGCCCTTCGCGCATTCCAGGAAGATTGGCTGGCAGGCTATGACGAGGTCACCTATGCGCCTGAGGAGTTGGTCGACGCCGGGAACGGCGTCGCGTTCGTGAGGGTCCTGCAGACCGCGCGTCCCAAGGGTACGACCGGTCAGGTCACCCAGCGGGAGCCCAACGTGTTGATCACCGAGGACGGCCGCGTCGTTCGCATGATCATCTACCCAGAGTCGGAACTGGATGAGGCCCTGGTTGACGCCGAACGCCTCGCCGAGGAACGCGGTTAGGCGATGTCGGAGAATGTGGACCTTGTGCGTTCGATCTTCGCAGCGTGGGAACGTGGCGACATCTTCACGTCGGCCGAGTGGGCGCATCCGGAAATCGAGTGCGTCATGGTGGACGGGCCGGTACCAAGCAGGCGAACGGGACTGGCCGGAGCGACGCAGATCACACGTGAAGTCCTCAGCGCCTATGACGACTTCTCGGTCACCGCTCAGGAGTACCGCGAGATCGACCAGCAGCGCGTCCTCGTGCTCTTTCAATTCCTTGGACGAACCAAGGCCGGCGGCCTGGAACTCGGACAGATAACGGGCAGGAACGCTACCGTCCTCGTCATCGAACACGGAGCAGTCAGGCGACTTGCCGTCTACTGGGACCGCGCCCGAGCGCTCGCCGACCTCGGCCTGGAGGGGTAGGCGGTGTCGCAGGAGATCGTGGAAGCGGTATTCGCCGCGTACATGAGCGACGACGAGGCCATGTCGCGCACGTTGACCGCCACCGACGCGGTGATCTCCACGCGCCCCGACCAGCCCGATGTCCGCGACCACCACGGTCACGAGGGCCTGCTGAGCATGACCTCCGAGTGGCTCGAAGTATGAAACGAACACGTATTCGAGGCAGGACAAGCGGCGTCCCGATGAAGCTCGAGTCCACCTTCGTGTTCACGTTGAGCCGTGGCAAGGTCACCGCCCTTCAGATCTTCTCGTCCGAGGGCGAAGCACTCAAAGCCGTCGGCCAGGAGGAGTAGGCGCCTCGAGGGCCCGAGTCGGAATCCCGTCATACGGGTAAGAGACTGGGTGTGAGGTCATATGAGACGTTCCCCGGAGTCGACCCGCCGAACACGACCGATGGGGTGCGTCACGCGTCGGAGCGGGTCACGCTCGCGTGCAGAGCTCTCTCGGCGGCTGCGAGCGAGCTGCGAGTACTCCGGACCCGGAGTGGGATCACGTCTGTCGAAGACGCCTCGGACATGGTCGCAGCAGAGACAGAGCGGGTCTGCGAGATGGCCGAGGACCTGGCCAAGCTCGCTAGCAATCTCGGAAAGCGGACGCCCGCACCCGCCGCCCTTCCGGACTGAACAGCGCGCCGCGGACCCCGGCACAAACTCGACTGGTTCAGGGTCTGCGGCAAGCGTAGGTCGCGCGTGGTTAGGTTGAGGCGTGGTGCTTCTTGCGGTCGCGCTCTTCCCGACGCTCCCGTAGCCGCTTCTGTTCGCGTCGTCCTCGGCGCCGTAAGGTAGTTATCCGCAGTCCGAATAGGCAGGACGCCCAACCCCACGGCCCAATGCCACAACTAGCCTCGGGAGCATGAGCAAGATCAGGTGCCGGTTGTGCGGGGATGTCATCGGGGTGTACGAGCCTATGGTCGTAGTCGCCAACGGTGTTAGCCGCCGGACGTCCATAGCGGTCGAGACGGTCCCAGAGATCACGCAGAGGAACTGCTTTCACCCCGTGTGCCTGACGACCAGGGATCTCAACGGCGGATAGGCATCGGGGCAGCGCGGATGGCGCTCGCGGGAGTATGCGGGGCGCTCATTGCGCCCACCTGCGAGAAATCCGCGTGCGAAGCCACAGCATTTGGCTCTGGAATGCGCTATCCCGTCATGGGCCCGCCTGGACTCGAACCAGGGACCTACCGATTATGAGTCGGCAGCTCTAACCAACTGAGCTACGGGCCCGTCGTCCTGCCAGGGTGGTGGCCCCGGCGGGACCGGGCAGACGCTACCAGCGAGATATGGAATGCTCTCGCCGCCGCTCCTCTTGACGGGCGGTCGTGCAGGTTCCGCTCACCACAGGAGGGATGGCAGATGGCAGAGAAGGCAGCGATTGTCACGGGGGCTTCCAGCGGCATCGGGCTTGCAATCGCCCGGGTGCTCGGTGAAGAAGGCTTCGGGGTGACCATGTCCGGCCGCCGGGCCGAGAAGCTCGACGGTGCTGTGAAGGGCCTCCAGGACGACGGCTTCGACGTTCAGGCGGTGGCGGCCAACGTTGCCGACGAGGAGGAGATCAAGCGGGTCGTTGCGGCTCACACTGAGCGTTACGGCCGCCTGGATGTCCTGGTCAACAACGCGGGCGTGGGCATTGGCGGGAACGTCGCCGAGATCCAGACCAAGCACATCGACATGCAGCTGGGGATCAACCTGCGCTCGATCGTCCTCTTCTACCGGGAATGCGTCGGCATGCTCCGCGAGGCCGCGGCGGGACACAAAAACGCCCTGGTCGTCAACACCTCCTCGATCTCGGGCAAGCACGGCGAGGGTTGGCTGTCGGTCTACTCGGCCTCCAAGCACGGCGTCGTGGGCTGGACCGAAGCGATGAACAAGGAGCTCGGCAAAGAGGGCATCAAGTCGATCGCCCTCTGCCCCGCCTTCGTCGACACGCCCATGACCGACTTCGTCAAGGAGCACGTGCCGGCCGAGGAGATGATCCGGCCCGAGGACATCGCCGAGTCGGTTCGCTTCATGCTGCGGGTCTCCCCTGCCTGCGTGGTTCCGGAGATCATGTTCGTCCGCCCCGGAGAGTCCCTCTAGGGCGAAGGCCGCCTGCGCGCTTGGCGGCGCTCAGCGGTGAGAGAGGACCGGCGCGGAAGCATGCGCGTCGGTCCTTACCGGGACGGCGGCGCGGGCACGCCGGCCGCGCAGTGCCCGCCGGAGCCTGCCTGCCCGGATCGGCCCTGAGGGGTCGGCCGTGTCGGGTAGGCGCCTGCGCCTCGGGCGGTTTCGATTCATAAGCGCGCGATGCTCGGCGATGGCCTCGTCGAACTCGGTTCCGTTTGCCTCCTCGAGGCTGTCCTGGAGGTGGGAGATGAGGATCCGCAGCTCCCGCTCGGTGGCTCGGCGGGACTTGCCGGCGGCCCTGGTGAAGCGATCCCAGGACCTGGCGAAGGAGAGGAAGTCCGTCCGGCCTCCGCTGCGGTGAGCCGCCAGCATCGGGCAGACCCCGCCGAACTCGTCGACATAGGCGCCCACGATGATCCGCTCGTTTCTGCGCAGACCCTCGAGCATCGCCTCCCGCGTGGCGACGGGCATGCAGTCGATCGCCAGACGGAGGCTTTCGATCGAGCTGGGAGATCGGGATTGGCGATTTCGCATAGGCTCTCCCCGCCGCAGGGCCGCTGGGCCGGGTCGCGGCCAAGACTAGGTCAAGGCATCAACCTCGGCAAAGAATCCCTGCAGCTGAAAGGAAACTTGCATGAAGCTCGGCGTCCACATCGGTTACTGGGGTCTCGGCCTCACCTCGGAGGACCAGCTCAACATCGTCCAGGAGGCGGAGCGCCTCGGCTATGACTCGGTCTGGGCCGCTGAGGCCTACGGCTCCGACACGGCCACCGTCCTGGGCTGGCTGGCCGGGCAGACCAGCAAAATCCGCCTCGGCTCGGGGATCTTCCAGATGCCGGCCCGCTCGGCCGCCATGACCGCCATGACCGCCGCCACGATCGACCAGCTCTCCAACGGCAGGATGATCTGCGGAATCGGCTCATCCGGCCCGCAGGTCGCCGAGGGCTGGCACGGTCAGCGCTTCGCTCAGCAGCTGCAGCGAACCCGCGAGTACGTCGCGGTCATCCGCATGGCCCTGGCCCGCGAACGAGTGGAGTTCAAGGGCGAGACGCTCGAACTGCCGCTCCCTGATGGACCGGGCAAGGCATTGAAGTTGACGATCTCCCCCGTCCAGGAGCGCATCCCCATCTACCTGGCGGCGATCGGCCCGAAGAACACGGCCCTGGCCGGCGAGATCGCCGACGGCTGGATCCCGACGCTGTTCTCGCCCGAGCACGTCTCAGAGCTTCGGCCCCTGCTTCAGGAAGGCGCCGATCGGTCAGGCAAATCGCTGGACGATTTCGACATTGCCCCCAGCGTCAGCCTCTGCATCACCGACAACCTCGAGGAGGGACGCAACACCATGCGTCCCTTCATCGCGCTGTACGTTGGCGGTATGGGCTCGCGCAAGCAGAACTTCTACAACCAGCTGGTCCGGCGCTACGGCTACGAGGACGAGGCCCAGAAGATTCAGGACCTCTACCTCGAAGGCAAGCGCGACGAGGCGATGGCGGCAATCCCGGACAAGCTGATCGACACGGTCTCGCTCTGCGGTCCCAAGGACGTCATCAAGGAGCGCCTCGCCGTCTACCGCGACGCCGGCGTCGGCACGCTCGGGGTGACTCCCACGGCGTTCACCGCCGACGAGCGCCTGGACCAGCTCCGGATGCTCGCCGAACTCGCAGCCTGAGATCTCGCCGGTGGCGGACGCCGAGGTGACGTCCAAGAGGATCCTCCTGGGCGCCTTCGGCGACCCCGGACATGCCTTCCCCATGATCGCCCTGGGCAGGGCCCTCGTCGGCCGCGGCCATGAGGTGACGCTGCAGACATGGACCCGATGGCGGGAGAACGTCGAGGCCGAGGGCATGGCCTTCGCGGCGGCGCCCGAGTACCAGGTGTTCCCACAGGGACCGGAGCCGCTGAACTTCTACGAGGCCGTCGTCCATGCGACCAGGGACACCATTCCCCTCGTCCGCGAGCTGAGGCCCGACATCGCCGTGGCGGACATCCTGACGCTCGCACCGGCTCTGGCGGCCGAGAGCCAGGACGTTCCCTGGGCGACCCTGATTCCCCATGTCTACCCCGACGGCGGGGCCGACTTCCCGATCTACTCGATGGGAGCCCGGATGCCGCGGACGGCCGTGGGACGGAGCATCTGGCGCCGGGCTCAGCCGATCGTCGGCCGCGCCCTCGAGCAGGGCCGCCTCGAGCTCAACGAAACCCGCTCGCGGCTGGGCCTTGCCGAGCTCGACCACGTTCACGGGGGAATCAGCCGGCGCCTCGCCCTCGTGGGGACCTTCCCTCAGCTCGAGTATCCCCGCACCTGGCCCGAGCATGTGCACGTCGTGGGACCCCTGATGTGGGAGCCCCCCACCGAGGACGTCGTCCTCCCCGGATCGGACGAGGAGGAGCGCGATCTTCCCCTCGTCCTGGTCGCGCCATCGACGGCCCAGGACGCCGAGCACCACATGCTCCGTGGCGCCCTCGAGGGCCTCGCCGATGCGCCCGTGCGGGTCCTTGCCACCTGGAACCGCCGATTGCCCTCGCGCCCCCTCCCCGTGCCTGAGAACGCAAGCCTGGTCCCCTGGGTCTCCTACTCGCGGACCATGCCCCTCTGCGACGTCGTCATCTGCCACGCCGGCCATGGCACGCTGGCACGGGCGCTGTCGAGCGGCTGCGCCGTCGTCGCCTGCCCGTCGGTGGGCGACATGAACGAGAACGCCGCCCGTCTCGACTGGGCCGGCGCGGGCGTGAGGCTACCCCGGCGCTTCGTCTCCCCTCGGGGACTCCGTCTGGCGGTCGAGCGAACGCTGGCCGAACCGTCGATCCGGATGCGTGCGCGTGAGATCGGAGCGTGGTCTGCGAATCACGACGCCGGCCAGGCCGCGGCCCGGCTCGTCGAGCGGATGCTCGACTGAAGCCGCCTACCCCCCGGTCGCCCGCCGAGGGCGAGCGACCAGGAGCGCGGCGGTGATCTAGGCCTCGAGGAGAATGGTCAGCGTCTCCGGCTTGACGCCGTCGTACTTCATCGCCTCGGCGCCGGCCTCGGACTCCATCATTGCTTTCCATGCATCAAGGTCCGGGATCTCGGCGATCAGGCCGACGGTCTTTGAGCCCGGATCGCCTACGAAGGTCCGCACCGTGATGCCGAGGGGACCCATGATCTCCTCGCGCTTGGGTGAACTGAGCCAGTGATCTACGTCCTCGACCTCATGAGTCGCGATGAGCGTCGCCATGAACTCCCCTTTTTTCCCGCGGCACCTGTCCGCATCTGTTGGAACCTCGAGCAGGGGAACCTACCGTCTACGCATGCCAAGGCGCGGCCCGGAGAAATCGGAGGAGCTGAGGCCTCGAAGTGGTTCCCGCCGGTCCTCGACGAGACCGGAGATAACCTCCCAGCGATGCTTCCACGAGACGAACTGGGCAGTGGCAGCGCGGTAATTCTTCTGCACGCCGGGATCGCCGACAGGACCATGTGGAGCGAGTCCCTCGAGCCGCTCGCCGCCGCCGGACTACGCGCCATCGCAATCGATCTTCCCGGCTTCGGTGAGGCACCGGCGGCGACCGATCAGGAAGCGCCCTGGCTCGACATCCTGGCGACGCTGGACGAGCTGGCCATCGACCGAGCTTTCCTGGTCGGCAGCTCCTTCGGGGGCTCGGTGGCCCTGCGCGTCGCCGTGACCGATCCGGAGAGGGTCGCCGGATTGGCGCTCTTCTCCAGTCTGGGCGCGGACCGTGACCCCTCGCCGGCGTTGGCTGCCGCATGGCAGGCTGAGGAGGACGCCCTCGAGCGGGAGGACATCGACGCTGCGGTCCAGTTGGTCCTGGATGCCTGGACGCTGCCTGACGCACCGGAGGCTCTCCGAAACAGGGTGGCCGTCATGCAGCGGCGGGCCTTCGAGATCAAAGCAGCAGCCCCCGAGGTGCCGGTTGCGGACGATCCGCTCGCCGATGAGCTCGACGCGCTGGTGGCGCTCGACGCGCCGGCGCTCCTCGCCGTCGGCGAGCACGACATGCCCGACTTCCACGTCGCCGCCGAGGAGCTCGTGGAGGCGCTCCCCAACGCCCGCCGCGTCGTCATCCCCGGCGCCGGACATCTAGCGCCGCTCGAGCAGCCGGAGGCGTTCCTCTCACTGGTCGTGGGCTTGACCGGGTAGGCGCGGCCCCAAGTGAAGCTCCGGGGGTGGGACTCGAACCCACAACCAATCGATTAACAGTCGACTACTCTGCCATTGAGCTACCCCGGATCGTGCTGCCCCGGACGATGTCCGATCGAGCGAGGCCATTGTATTCCAAGGGGCCGAAGGGACTCCTTCATGCGGCCGGGGGCCGCAATGACCGCTGCCGGTCTAGACCCGCTGCTCGCCGGTCTTCTCCAGCACTCGTGAGTAGGCACGGTCGAACTCGACTTTCAGGGCGGCCTTCTCGCGGGCCAGGCCGCTGACGTCGGCGTCCTCGCGGCCGCGTGCCTGCTGGATGCCCCGCTCGAGGCGTGCCAGCTCCAGCTGAAGGCGCTGCACCTCCAACATCGCGGGGTCGGCCGCTTCCCGTCCTGCCTCGACGATCAGCTCAGCCAACAGGCCCTTCAGCTCGGGGTCCTGCTCGAGCGGGGATGCCTCCCCGGGGCTCTCGGCCATCGGCTCGGCCAGGTCTCCCCCATGGAGATGCCTTGCCGCCCTGCGCAGCAGATCGCTGGAGAAGTCCTCGTCGATGTCAAGGCCCGCCAGAGCCACAGCGCCCTCCTCGGGCGCGGCGATGCACAGAGCAAGGAAAGCCCGCTCGGTGTCACCTCTCCGCGATACCGGCCCGCTGCGCGACTGAGCCTCGCGCCGGGGAGCCGATGAGGACGGCGCTCGAGTGTCGGTCGCCGCGCGAGGCGCGTTGGCCGGCTCGGCCAGGAGCTGCTCGGCCAGGCTCTCCGGGAGAGCGAGGCGGTTTGAGACCATCCTCGTGAGCTCCATCCGCATTGCGCTTGGAGGCAGGGTCGAGAAGACCGGGCGCAGCTCTTCGAGGATCTTGTCGCGGCCCTCGGGGCTCGCGTCGTCGCCGGCCGCCAGGACCCGCTCGACGCGGAAGCGTACGAACGGGACAGCCTTGGCGATCAGGGCGCTCATCGCCTCCGCTCCATCGCGCTGGACGAGCTCGGCCGGATCTGTTCCGGCAGGCAGCGGCACGACGCGCAGCTCGAGCTTCCGTTTCGCCGCCAGCGTCGAGGCCTTGAGCATCGCCTCCTGCCCCGCGCTGTCCGCGTCGAGGGCCAGGAGGACCGTCTGCGCCATCCGGGCCAGCTCTGAGACCTGGTCGACCGTCAGCGCCGTGCCCATCGAGCCAACGGCATTGCGAAGGCCCGCCTGGTGAAGGGCGATCACATCGGTGTAGCCCTCGCACAGGATCACCGATCCGGCCTTGGCGGCATGCGAGCGGGCAAGATCGGCGCCGTAGAGGTGCATTCCCTTGTGGTAGACGTCGGTGTCGGAGGTGTTCAGATACTTGGGCCGCTTCCCCGAGGCCTCGGCCGGGCCCTCATCCTGGAGCGCCCGGGCCCCGAAGCCCAGGACGTGGCCGCGAATGTCCGACAGCGGGAAGGTGATCCTGGCCCGGAAGCGGTCGTAGGGCCTCCCGTTCTCCCGCGAGCGCTGAGCCAGGCCCGTCGCGTAGAGCTCCTGCTCGGAGAAGCCACCGCGTCGCGAGGCCAGCAGGACACGGTCCCATGCGCTGGGCGCGTAGCCAACCCGGAACTCCCTCAGGATCTCCTCGCCCAGACCGCGCTCCTGCAGATACTCCTTGGCCTTGACCGCCTCCGCCGACTCCCAGAGGCAGCGTTCGTAGAAGCTGGCCGTGCGTGACAGCAGCTCGAGCAGCCGCTCGCGCTTGCGCCTCGTCTCGGCCTCGCGGGGATCCTCGTCCTCGAGCTCCAGCTCGACGTTGTAGCGCTCCGCCAGCAGCTCCAGGGCGCCACGGAAGTCCAGCCCCTCGGACTCCTGGACGAAGGTGAACAGGTCCCCCGATGCCTGGCAGCCGAAGCAGTAGTAGACCTTCTGCGTCGGGTCGATCCCGAACGAGGGCGTCCTCTCCTCGTGGAAGGGGCAGAGCCCCTCGTAGCGGGCCGGGCCCGCCCTGCGCAGATCGGTCCGGGCGGAGACCAGCTCGACGAAGTCGACAGAGTCCCTTACCCGATCCTTTGACTCCTTGGTGTAGAGCGCCACGACGGCAACGCTAGCGGGCGAAGGCCCTTGGCACCTCGAGGTCCGTGTAGGCCCGGATGCAGTATCTGTCGGTCATTCCCGCAAGGTAGTCCGTGACCCGTGCGGCCAGCTCCGCCTCGCCGTCCTCTGCGCTCGGCACCTGGGTTGGGGGGAGCAGCTCGGGATGCTCGACGTAGTGGGCGAACAGTCGCCTCAGAACGGCTGAGATCTTTGCGTGCTCGGCCCTCACGGCCGGGCCCAGGTAGACCCGCTCGAACATGAAGTCCCTCAGCGCCGACATCGCCGGCCCCGCTGTCGGGCCCTGCACGATGTCCCCCTGTAGCTCCGAGTGCTCGACGACATCGTGGACCAGGGCGTCGATCCGCTTCGAGCCCGTGTCGCCCAGCGTCGCGATCGGCTCGGAAGGGAGGTCCCCCTCCGCCAGCAGGCCGGCGCGCAGGGCGTCGTCGATGTCGTGGTTGATGTAGGCCACCCGGTCGATCAGCCTCACGATCCGGCCCTCCAGGGTCCTCGGCGGCTCGGCCCTGCTGGAGTGCCCCAGGATCCCGTCACGGACCTGATCGGTCAGGTTCAGGCCGATCCCGTCCCGCTCCAGGACCTCGACCACCCGCAGCGAGTGCTCGTAGTGGCGGAAGTCAAGGCCGAAGCGCTCTTTGAGGCAGCTGTCCAGAACCTCCTCGCCGATGTGGCCGAAGGGCGGGTGGCCAAGGTCGTGGCCCAGTCCGATCGCCTCCACCAGGTCCTCGTTCAGTCGCAGCGCCCGGGCGACCGTCCTCGAGATCGATGTGACCTCCAGCGTGTGGGTCAGCCTGGTCCGGTAGTGGTCGCCCTGGGGCGCCACGAAGACCTGCGTCTTGTGGGTCAGCCGGCGGAAGGCCTTGCAGTGAACGATCCTGTCCCGATCGCGCTGGAAGGGCGTTCGGAGACTGCAGTCCTCCTCGGGCTGTGCCCGCAGGGCAGGATAGGAGCGGGCCGCAAGATCGGAGAGCAGGCGCTCCTCCTCCTCGCGGCGGCGCGCCGCGAAGGCCTCGGCGACCGTTCCCTGTTCGCTGATGGCGCTCACCCTTCGATTGTGCCAGCGGACGCGGAGAGTCCCGCTCAGGAGCGGGGTTTCCAGTCACCGTGACCGCTCAACCGGTTGGTCCAGTGACTCCATTTACTCGTCGATGGGTCCTCTGTGTAGACCGGAGCGTCGCCCCCCGGTGCGGGAAGGGCCGTCACCTCCGCCGCATCGATCCGCAGATCGACGCCGTGCTCGTGGAGCGAGCGGACATCCTCGGCCGGGACGAATCGCTTCCCCAGACGGGTATTCGAGATCACCAGCCCGTGGAAGATGTCCTGCTGCTCGGCCGCCACGACGTGGTGCACCGTCCCGACCTGCTCTCCGTCGCTGGAGAGTACCGGCACGCCTTTTTCGAGCAGCGGGTATGCGATCGGCAGGCCCTCGTCCATCCGATAACCATATTGGCGGGGACTGAAGCGGGGCTAATAGCCCGCGAATGCAGGCATCAGGCGCAGGTGAGCATGGTGCTCGAGGGTCGCGGCGATCGCCCGTTCGACCTGGCTCAGCACCGGATCCTCAGCGGCCGGAGCATCTGTCAAGGAGCGCCCCAGCGCCTCGGCCATGAACCCGTGGGCGTCCTCGTCGATCGCAAACGAGCCCGCCTCGCAGGCGCCGCAGACGACGCCCCCCGCCGCGCCGGAGAAGCCCACAAGATGCTCCGGCTCGCCGCAGTTCGCGCAGGCCCCCAGCTGGGGAGCAAGGCCCGCCGCCAGCAGCAGCTTCAGGCGAAAGCTCAGCGACCCGGCCCTGCCGGCTGCCTCGCTCTCCCTGCCGGCCTGCTCGTCGAGCAGGGTCAGCTGGCGGCAGAGCAGGTTGAAGACCCCCGGGTGAGGCTCGCCGGTCTCGAACAGGCGTCCCACCGCGTCGCATGCCCTGGCCGCCGCGTCCAGAGCCCTGGCATCACCGCGGAGTCTCGAGTGGGGAGAGACCGTCTGAGCTCCAGTCACCGTCAGCAGCTCCCCCCGGCCTTCGTGCAGCTCGATCTGCAGGCGGAAGAACGGCTCCAGCCGCCCGCCGAAGCGGCTGCGCGATCGTCTTACCCCCTTGGCGATCGCGCTGACACGCCCTCTCGCCGGGGTATAGAGATGGAGGATCCTGTCGGCCTCGCCGTAGCGCAGCGAGCGCAGAACCACCGCTTCGGTCTTGACTGCTCCAGGCATCGTCCGTCGAGTCTATGACCGCCGGCGGCGACGTCTCACACCCCGTATCCCGACCGCTATACTTTATGAAGTAATGAGCAACGTCACCGTCTACACGACTGAGCCCTGTTCCTTCTGCGCCCGGGTCAAGGGGCTGCTGAGCGCCAACGGGGTCGAGTTCTCGGAAGTGAACCTCTCCAAGGATGCCGATGGCCGGATGGAGCTTGTCGCGATGACCGGGATGATGAGCTTCCCGCAGGTCGTCGTAGGGAATCGCCTGATCGGCGGCTTCAGTGAGGTCCAGCGGGCCGTCGAGGACGGGCGCCTCGAGGAGCTTTTGGCCGCCTGATCCTCGGCCGGGGCTGGCAGCGCTCGCAGACGTAGGTCCCCCGCCCCGCGACGACCATCTTCACGATCGTCTCGCCGCAGTTGATGCAGGGCTCGCCCTCGCGCAGGTGGACCATGAAACGGTCCTGGAAGGAGCCCCGGAAGCCATCGACGTGGCGGAAGTCGTCGATGCTTGCGCCCTTCGAGTCGATCCCGGCGTTCAGCGCCTCGATGATCGTCTCCCGCAGCCTGGCCGTCTGAGCCAGGTTGAGGGCGCCCGCGGGACGGCGGGGATGGATCCCCGCGCCGAAGAGTGCCTCGTCGGCGTAGATGTTCCCGACGCCCGCGATTCGCCGCTGGTCGAGCAGCAGCGCCTTGACCGGCGTGCGGCGCCCGCGCATCACCGAGCGCAGGTGCGTGGCCGTGAACTCCTCGTCGAACGGCTCGACCCCCAGGCGGGCCGCCAGAAACGCGTCCATCGCCTCACTCCCCAGCAGCAGCTCGCCCGTCCCGAAGCGACGCGGGTCGGAGATGGCGAGGCGCACAGGACGCGCCCCGGGGCTCCCCTTCTCGGCGCCGCTGCGCCGCCCGAGCTCGATCCGGACCCTGGTGTGGGGCGGCTCGGGATCGGGATCGGCCAGCACGGCACCGGTCATCCGCAGGTGCTGGGCCAGGTGCACATCGCCCTCGAGTTCCCACAGCAGGTACTTCCCCCTGCGTCCCAGACTCAGGATCCTGCGGCCCCTGATCGCCTCTGCCAGCTCCTCCGGGGCCAGCGGACGCGACCAGCGGGGATCCATGATCTCGACCTTCCTCATCCTGCGGCCCTCGACGATCGGGGCCAGCTGGCGGCGGATCGTCTCGACCTCTGGGAGCTCGGGCATCGGCCTAGCTTATGAAGCTGCCTCCCGGGAGCCCTTCGGCCTGCGCGTCCCGGAGCCAGTGAAGGACGCTCGCACCGACATCCGCCATCGGGCCGTCGTGCCGCCGGCCGCCCCGTGAACCGGTGGAGGAGCCCGCCGCGGCCATCTCGCCGGTGATGGCGAGCAGCGGGGCGTACTCCCGCGTGTGGTCCGTCCCGGGGTGGGCCGGATCGACACCGTGGTCGGCCGTCACGACCAGCAGGTCCCCCCTGCCCAGCGCGCCCAGGATACGTCCCACCGCCTGATCGATCTGGCGCAGGGCCCCGTGGAAGCCGGCCGTGTCCTTGCGGTGGCCATAGATCTGGTCGGTCTCGATCAGGTTCGCGAAGATCAGGCCGGGCCGGCCCTGGGAGAGCAGCCCCTCGACGCTCTCGAGCGCCTGGGTGTTGTTCGAGCCGGGATGCGCCGAGGTGATGCCCTGCCCGGCGAAGAGATCGTTGACCTTTCCCACGGCCATCACCTCGACCCCCGAGTCGTCGAGCTCCTGCAGGTAGCTTCTCGCCGGCGGCGCCAGCGCCAGGTCGCGTCTGCCCTCGGTCCGCACGAATTCGCCCTCACTGCCGGCGAACGGGCGTGCGATCACCCTGCCCACGCTGTCCGGGCCGCTCATCACCTGGCGTGCCCTGGCGCATGCCTCATACAGCTCCTCCTCGGAGACCCGCTCGACATGAGCCGCCAGCTGCAGGACGGAGTCCTGGGAGGTGTAGAGGATCAGTGCGCCGCTGCGCATGTGCTCGGGGCCGTACTCCTCGATCGCCGCCAGACCGTTGTCGGGGCGGTTGCAGATCACCTTCCTGCCCATTGCCTCCTCGAGGCGGGAGACAAGCTGCGGCGGGAACCCGCCGGGGTAGGTCGGCAGGGCCTTTGAGAGCGTCACCCCCATCAGCTCCCAGTGCCCCGTGATCGAATCCTTCCCTGGCCCGAGGGGAGCCAGCCTGCCGTAGATCCCGGGGTCTTCGCTCGGCGGGACACCTGGTAGCTCGAGGATCGAGCCGAGGCCCAGCTCGCCCATGACCGGCAGCTCAAGGCCTCCTACGGCCTCGGCGAGGTGGGCCAGGGTGTTGGCGCCCGCGTCGCCATAGTCGGCCGCGTCGGGCAGTGCTCCCGCCCCGCAGGCGTCGACCACCAGCACCACAGCACGCCGGGCCTCACTTTCGCTCATGGGCGAATGTCTACCCGGAACGGGAGGCGCGCGGGTGCGCGCCGAAATAGGCGTCCTTCAACCGGTCGGCCGACAGGTGGGTGTAGACCTGGGTCGTCGCAAGGTCGGCATGGCCCAGCATCTCCTGCAGTGAGCGCAGATCGCAGCCTCCTGCCAGCAGATGAGTGGCGAATGTGTGGCGGAGTGTGTGGGGGCTCATGCGCTCCTCCAGGCCGGCGCTGCGGGCGTGTCCCTGGACGATCTTGTAGAGGCCCTGGCGGGTCAGGGCGCCGCCGCGGTGGTTGACCAGCAGTCGGGGCTGTGGGGCGTTGCCGATCAGCGCCGGGCGGCCTGAGTGCAGGTAGGCGCGCAGCGCCGTGAGGGCCTGGCGCCCGATCGGGACGATCCGCTCCTTGGAGCCCTTGCCGCGCGCGCAGAGCAGACCCTCCTCGAGGTCCACGTCGGCAAGGTCGAGCCCGACGGCCTCCGATGCCCGCAGGCCGCATGCATACATGACCTCCAGCAGAGCCCGGTCGCGCAGGGCCAGGGGTCCGGCGCCGCGGGGCTGGGAGAGGAGGCTCGAAACCTCCTCCCGGGTCAGGACTTTGGGTAGGCGCTGTGGCTTTCGCGGACCCCGGAGCTCCGCCGTGGGGTCGTGCTCGATCAGGCCTTCGCGGCGGAGATGGCGGTAGAAGGAGCGCAGGCAGGCGACCTTTCGCCCCAGCGTGGTGGCGGCCACCGGCGGCCTTCCGTCGTGGCCCACCGACAGCTCGGTGAGGAAGTTCGCAAGGTCCCCGTGAGTCGCCTCCTGGACCGTCTGCCCGCTGCGGCTGAGGTACTCGCCGAACTGCAGCAGATCGCTCCGGTACGCCTCCAGGGTGTTGCGCGAGAGACCCCGCTCCAGCTCCAGGTAGGCGAGGAAGTCCGCCACCAGCGCTGCCGTCGGAGCGCCCGGCGACGGCCCGTTGGAGACGGGCGGCGGCGCGGCGATTGTCCCGAGCGGGGGCATGGCATGAGCTTCGCCTCCCCCACCGGTGCTCCTCGCACTGCAATCAGATGTTCAGGCGGGCCGAGAGCCAGTAGAGGGCAATCAGGGTCTTGGCGTCCCTGCACTCGGCGATCGCATCGCCCAGGCGCTCCAGCGGCCAGGGCACCAGTTCGATCCGCTCCTGCTCACCGCTGTCGGCGCTGGCCTCGAAGAGGTCCGTCGCAGCGAACAGGTGGACCTGCTCGTCGGTGAAGCCGGCGCCGGTGTAGTAGGTGACGATCGGCTCCCAGCTGCGTGCCCCGCGCCCGATCTCCTCGGCCAGCTCGCGCTTTGCCGTCTGCAGCGGCTCCTCGCCCACCCTGTCCAGGCGTCCCGCGGGGATCTCCAGCAGGTCGGGCTCGTTGACCGCCTCGCGGGGCTGGCGGACCAGCCAGACGGTCTCCTCGTCGTGGGCCAGGATCCCCACGGCGCCGCGGTGGCGGACGATCTCCCGCGAGACCTCTTCCCCGTCGGCGTGTCGAAAGCGCTCCATCGTCACATCGACGATCCGCCCGCTGTAGACGGTCTCGCCGCCCAGCGCCTCGAAGTCCCTGATCGAGCTCATCCCGGCTCGCCGCCGTTCTCGCTCGAGGAGACCGCGACCCGCAGCTCGCCAAGAGCGCTCCCCCCGGCGAGGGCCGCAGCGAAGAACAGCGGGTCCTCGGCGAGGCTCCTGCCCATCGTCTCGCTGGGCAGGCCGCTTGCGGCGTAGGCCGGCAGGTCGACCTCGGCCCGCCGCCAGTCGTGCCGGGCGATCCGCGCCGGGCGCTCGACCTCGACGGGCGGCGCCGAGGGGGCCGAGCTCGAGCCAGAGCCGCCGAAGACAGACCCCAGACCGGCCCGCAGGTCCGCCCCGACGGGCGAGCGGATCCCGGCGGGCAACGCGACGCTGACCGGCTCGAGCAGCAGGTCGAGGACCGTCAGCGTGTGATGGGAGATCCCCCTGTGGCGCTCGCGGGGGTCAGCCGAGGACATGCGTGCCACAACCAGGGTCGGGCAGCCCAGCGCGAGTGCCACGTGGGCCGAGTCAAGGGCCAGCATCCCGCCGTGGCCCAGCCGCGAGCTCGAACCGACGATCCCCGGCCCGGGGCCGCACAGGGCAGCGTCCCAGCCCAGCGTCTGAAGGCCGTGGTGGAGAGCGCCACCGGTCGTGATCGCCTCCCCTTCGCCGCCGAAGGTCGAGCCGGCGGTGAGATGGCCGCAGAGCAGCCCGCTCTCCCGCAGCGCGGCGACCGTCCGAGAGTGCGAGCCCGGCAGGGCTCCTCCCTCGGTCTGGACATATCCCAGGGTGGCGCCGGGGTTGGCCTGGGCGAAGGCCCAGGCGACCGGCGCCAGCTGGCCGTGCAGAGCCAGCACCGCCACGGGCCGGTCGAGGGGCAGCTCGAGAGCGCTGTCCTCGACGGGCACGATCGCGTGCTGCAGGCTCGTGTAGTTGAGCTTCATGACGTTCGCCCCGCTCGAGCCGCCACCCTCCAGGCCCCTCGTCAGGTTGACGTGGACCACGTCGAAGCCACCCGAGCCGAGGCCCAGGTCGAGTGCCTCGACGTTCACGATCACCTCGTCCCCCTCCTGCGACGGGCCGATCAGGGACAGGTCGGAGATCGCCCGGCGCGGGTGCGAACCCTGGGCGCCGATCAATTCGACCTTCATCTCCTGCTCGCTCGAGGCGCCCTTCCGCGCAGGGGCGGGCGCCTGTGCCTCGAGGACTCTTGCGCGACGTAGCTTCAGCATCGCTGGCGCAAGCTACAGGCCCACCTCGGGAGCGCGGCCGGCCACCTCGCTCAGGAGCACCAGCACGACCCCCAGCATCTCCTCGAGGGCCTGCGCCGTGACGCTCTCGCCCGGCTCGTGGTTGCGCTCCGTCCCGTTTGCCAGGTTGACCGTCGCAAAGCCCTGGGAGATCAGCGCATTGGCGTCCGATCCGCCGCCGCTCCAGACCCGTGACGGCTCGTGGCCGCAGGTGCGCAGTGCCGCCTCGGCGGCCTGCACCGGCGTGCTCGTCGGTGACAGGCGATAGCCGGAGAAGGTCCGCTGGACGGAGATGTCGACGTCGCACTCGCACTCCGGCCTGTTGGCTGCCTCGTGGATACGGTCGACGATCTCCGCGGCAAGGGCCTCTCCGTGCTCGTCGTCGACCCCCCGGACCTCGGCCAGGAGCTCGCAGCGTTCGGGGACCACGTTGATGGCCATCCCGCCGCTGATCGTCCCGACGTTGACCGTTCCCTCCCCCTCCAGGCGCCCGTGGCGCAGGGAGACGACTGCCTGCGACGCTGCCAGGATCGCGCTCCTGCCCTCCTCCGGGCGAATCCCCGCGTGTGCCGCCGCACCGCGAAAGGACGCCTCGATCCGGAAGTGGCAGGGCGAGCCGATGATCACCTCGCCGATCGGCGAGGCGTGATCGAAGACGTAGCCGTATTCGCTGCGCAGAACCGAGGCATCGAAGGCCGCCGCGCCTGCCAGGGAGATCTCCTCGCCGACCGTGAAGAGCAGCTCGAGATCGATCGGGGCGCCCTCGCTCGCCACGTGGCGAGCGGCCGCCAGGATGACGGCCAAGGCGGCCTTGTTGTCGGCGCCCAGGATGCCCTCGTTGGCGTTTTCCCAGATCCCCTCCTCGAGCACCGGATCAACCGGCGCGGTCAGCGGCACGGTGTCCAGATGGGCACAGAGGAGCACCGACCTCCTGGGCCCGTCCTCGCCCGAGCCGGGGGGCCCACCGGGGATCCGGGCCAGCAGGTTCCCGCAGTCCGAGCCGATCCGCGACCCGGCGTCGTCCTCGACGACGCTCACCCCCAGCGGGCTCAGCTCGCCGATTACGCGCTCGGCGCAGGCCCGCTCGTGCAGGGAGGGGCTCTCGATGCGGCAGAGCTCGGCGAACGTCTGACTCAGGTAGCGGCGCTCCAGCTCGCCGATCCGTGCTGGCGGCGAGGGCACCGTCACGTTCGCGCGGCGCCGTCGCCGGAGCTGCCGGCGACGGGGGCACCCTCGTCAAGCGAGGACGAGCGGGCGTCCTTGACCCGCACCTCACCCCTCTCGGAGGCACGCGCGAGCGAGGCTGCGACGAAGTCGCGGAACAGCGGCGCCGGGCGCTCCGGGCGGGACTTGAACTCCGGGTGGAACTGGGATGCCACGTAGAAGGGGTGATCCGCCAGCTCGACGACCTCGACGAGGCGGTCGTCGGGCGATGTGCCGGAGACGCCCAGTCCGGCGCTTTCGAGCCGCTTGCGGATCGAGTTGTTGACCTCGTAGCGGTGGCGGTGGCGCTCGTAGATGACCGCCTCGCCGTAGATCTCACGTGCCCGGGTGCCGTCGTGGAGCTTGATCGGGTCCGCCCCCAGGCGCATCGTGCCGCCGAGGTCTGAGACCTCCTTCTGCTCCGGCAGCAGGTCGATCACCGGGTGGGGCGTCTCGGGATCCATCTCGGTCGAGTTGGCTCCTTCCAGGCCCGCCACGTTGCGTGCGAACTCGCTGACCGCCACGTGCATCCCCAGGCAGATGCCCAGGTAGGGGATCTGGCGCTCGCGGGCGACCTGGGCGGCGTGGATCTTGCCCTCCCAGCCGCGGCCGCCGAAGCCGCCGGGGATCAGGATGCCGTCGAGTGCTCCGAGGCGCTCGGCAGCCTGCTGCGGGTCCAGCAGCTGCTCGGAGTCGATCCACTCGATCTCCACCCTGCTGTCCTGCAGCGAGGCGGCATGGCGCAGCGATTCGGACACCGAAAGGTATGCGTCCTCGAGCTGGATGTACTTGCCCACAAGGCCGATCCGGACGTTCCTCGTGGCGTTGGCCGAGCGTTCGATCGGCTCGGTCCAGCGAGCCAGGTCCGGCTCGTCGGCCTCGACCCCGAAGTGCTCCAGGATGAAGTCGTCGACACCCTGCTCGCGGAAGGTCAGGGGGACCTTGTAGATGTTGTCGACGTCGCAGGCTGAGACGATCGCCTCCGAGGGGAGGCTTGCGAACAGGGCGATCTTCTTGCGGATCTCCGCCGAGAGCTGGCTCTCGGAGCGGCACATCAGCATGTCCGGGGCAATACCGATGCGCCGCAGCTCGTTGACCGAGTGCTGCGTCGGCTTGGTCTTCAGCTCGCCGGCGTGGCCGATGTAGGGGACCAGGGTCAGGTGGATGAACATGCACCGCCGCCGGCCGACATCCACCGGGAACTGGCGGATCGCCTCGAGGAAGGGCAGCGACTCGATGTCGCCGACCGTCCCGCCGATCTCGGTGATCACGAAGTCGACGTCCGAGGACTGCGCGATCAGGGAGATCCGCTGCTTGATCTCGTCGGTGATGTGAGGCACGACCTGGACGGTCCCGCCGAGGTAGTCGCCCCGTCGCTCGCGGCGGATGACCGTGTCGTAGATGCCGCCCGCCGTTACGTTCGAGGCTCGGCTCGTGTTGGAGTCCGTGAAGCGCTCGTAGTGGCCCAGGTCCAGGTCGGTCTCGGCGCCGTCCTCGGTGACGAAGACCTCCCCGTGCTGGTAGGGGGACATCGTGCCCGGGTCGATGTTGATGTAGGGGTCGAACTTCTGCAGGCCCACCGTCAGGCCACGCGAGACGAGCAGCCTTCCGATCGATGCTGCCGCGATTCCCTTTCCGAGCGAGGAGACGACACCGCCGGTCACGAAAATGAACCGGGTCTTGCTTGGCGCCTGCGCGTGGCGGTCGGAATGGGAAGGGGTCATGAGGGCCTGCCCCAAGAGTCTAGTTCCCGCAGCCCCGGAGTTCTTTCGACGAGCGCAGAAATCGAGGAAATCTCTCCATATACCGTGATTCCTGCGAGCAGGATCAGGGCGATCAGCTGTCCTGTCGGGGACAGGGTGAGCACCAGCCACAGTCCCGCCAGGGCTCCCAGGAGGTTCGATCCGGTGTCTCCCAGCATGGCCCGCTCGCGCAGGTCGTAGGCTCCCGCGATCAGTGCCGGGCCCACAAAGAGGCCCAGTGCCCAGAGCGGCCGGACTTCCCATGCCCCGATGCTCAGGCCGGCTCCCAGCAGGACGAAGGCCTTCACCGAGCGGCCCGGACGCAGGTCGAGCAGGTTGAAGAGGTTCGTCGCCAGGAGGAGGACCGCCGTCGCGAGGATCCAGTGACCGTCGGAGAGCGACAGGTAGCTCATCGCGAGCAGGGCCAGGCCGAGCGATCCGGCCGCCTTCAGCGCGCCGGTGGAGAACTCGCCCCGCATCACGGCCGCCCCGTGACCCCGCCAGCCGCGGGGGCCGCTGCCGCCATGGCCCATCGCGTCGTCGATCAGGCCCAGAAAGGCAATGCCGAGCACGTAGATGGCGATCGGCAGAAGCTCCGGCTGAAAGACCTCGCTCGGTCCCAGGCGGTCGATCAGAGTCAGCGGGATCAGCGCCAGGAGGGCGGCGGCGGGCACCATCGCACCCAGTGGGACGGGCAGCTCGCGTCCGCGGAAGTTGGGCCTGGTGAACCCCGCCCTGACGAGCATCTCGAGGAACCCGGGGGCCAGGACGGCGGCGCTCCCGAGGGCCAGAATCAGGGGCAGGGCGCGCATTGCTTGAAGCTAGCGGCGCACCCGGCGGACGCGCCTCAGGGAGCGCTGCCGGTCGAGTTCACCGTCGGCAGCAGCGAGTCGGCCGTCGAGGAGACACCGAAGGCGCCCTTGGCGCCGGCCAGCGCGTAGGCCAGCGCCGCCTGTCCGGCCATCTGGTTGAGGTTGTCCACGCTCGAGATCCCCTGGCTCTTGTACCAGGGGATCTGGGTGGGTTCTGTTTCGGTCAGCTGCACCCCCACCGGCGCCACCCCGGCGGCGGCCACGCCCTTCAGCACGCCCGACTCGAACTGGGCCGAGGCTTCAGCTTCGGCGGACTGCGCTTCCTTGGGCTCGGCCCGCATCACGACAAGCCCTTCGAGATGGGTCAGCGACCCGTCGAAGGCGCTGAACAGAGCTGCCTTGACCCGGCTGACGAGCTCTTTGTCAACCAGTTGGCCGCCGCTGACCAGCTGGCGCCCCACCAGTTCGCCGAACCGTTCGAGCAGGGCCGTCGATGTGGCCAGTTCCGCATAACGGGTGCCGGCGGCCTCCTTGGCGATCCCCGCGAGGTTGAGCGGCTCTTTGACGGCCACCACCGTCGTGAGGCTGCCTCCCGCCTCTGTGACGGCTGCACGCGTCAATGAGTTGACCTGGTCGGAGGAGCTGCCCAGGAACAGCAGGCCGATGCTGCGGCCGTTGAGGAGTTCGTGAACGGCCAGAGGATAGAGGCCCTTGGAGAAGGCTTCCTCGTCGGCAAGGCTGCTCTGGAGTTCGGCGTTCTGCTTGCGGGCTTCACTGACTTCGGAGTTGAGGTCGTGGACGATCCCGCTCTTCGCCGAGGACACAAGGTTGGAATCGCCGATGGCAACACCGATCAGCACCCCCAGGGCCAGCGCGAACAGGACCGCGGCGAGGGAGAGCGCGTGGTAGCGATAGTCGAACATCAGCGGGGTGGAGTCTGGCGGCTCAGCCTCGGGCGCCGAACAGCAGCTGCAGCTTCAGCCAGAGCAGTTCGGCGACATCGCGAAGTGCCGGGGTCGTCCAGATGACGGCGATCATGGCGATCAGCCCCGCCCCGATCACGACCAGCAGCGGCGTCAGGCCGGGTCTCGGCTGGTAGAGGCGGCTGACCCCCTTGGCATCGACGAGGATCTCCCCCACCCGCAGGCGCGTCAGGAATGTCGATGACATGCCTTTCCTGTTGCGGTCCAGGAACTCGACGAGGTTGAACTGGGAGCCCACCGAGACGATCAGCCGGGCGCCCTTCTCCGCGGCGATCAGCATCCCCACGTCCTGGCTCGTCCCGGGTGCCGGGACAAGCTTGAAGTCGAGGCCCATCCCTTCGAGGCGGTGCCGCCCCGGGGCTCGGCCGTCGGGGTAGGAGTGGACCACCAGCTCCGCTCCGCAGCGCAGCGCCTGCTCGCCCGCGGAATCCATGTCCCCGACGATCATGTCCGGCTTCATGCCCGCCTCGAGGACCGCGTCGGCGCCCCCGTCGACGGCGACGATCACCGGGCGCTTGTCCCTGATGAAGGGCCGCAGGGCACGAAGGTCGCGCTGGTGCTCGACGCCCCTGACGACCAGCAGGGTCGAGCGGTCCCGGAAGTCCGTGGCGAAGCGGGGGAACTGAATCCGGCCGCTCAGCAGTTCGCGCTCCTCGCGCATGTGCTCGATCGTGTTGTGGGCGAAGCGCTCGAGGGCCTCCCCCACCTCCAGGCGCCGGGCCTCGGTCTCGGCCAGGACGCGGTCGCGATCAAGCACCTCCCCCCGAGCCAACAGGACGCCCCGCGAGCGGACCTCCGCCGAGACACGTCCCTCCATCGGCGCAGAGGAGCGGATCTCCACGGGGTCCCCGTCGGAGAGCTTGTCGAAGAGGTCGTCGTCCGGCAGGTCCACCAGGACGATCCCCGCTTCCACCAGCAGCTGCGGGCCGAGGTTCGGGTAGGTGCCGCTCGATGAGGGCTTGCAGTTGAGGACGGCCACCGTTTCGGCCGCGATCAGCTCCTCTGCCGAGACACGGTCGATGTCCAGGTGGTCGACCAGCGCGATGCTGCCCGGCCCGAGATGCTTGACCAGCAGCTTCGTCCGCCGGCCCGGGCGAACAGGACCGGTGACGCTCGTCACCGGTCCACCCGGCTCAGAGCCGGACGTCGAGAGGTAGCCCGGCGGGCTCGATCGCGTCGCAGCCATCGCATCCGAGAGTACCCGCAGAGGGCCCCCGGCGCACGCCCTGAGGGTCAGGCGGCGCGGCGCAGATCGCGCGCATGGCGGCGCGCCGTCGTGTCGTCGCTCTCGGCCCCGAGCATCCTGACCAGCTCCGAGACCACTTCGCGCTCGCCCAGCTCGACGACCGAGGTCCTTGTCGGCTCGGCCGAGGTGTCCTTGACGATCGAGAAGTGACGACTTCCCAGCGAGGCGATCTGGGGGAGGTGGGTGATGCAGAGAACCTGCCCCCGCTCGCCAAGCTCCCGCAGTCGCGCGCCGACGGCCTTGGCCGTGTGCCCCCCGATGCCCGCGTCCACCTCGTCGAACACCAGGGTGCTCGCCTGAGCGCTGGCGCTGGCGGCGCTCATGATCGCCAGCATCACCCGCGAGAGCTCCCCGCCGGAGGCGATCTCGCGCAGCGGCCCCGCCGGCACGCCGGGGTTGGGGGCGATGGTGAACTCGACCGTGTCCGCTCCCGCCGGCCCCGGCTCGGTCTCCCCGAGGATCGCCTCGAAGCTGGCCTCCCCCATCGCGAGCGTCTCGAGCTGTTCCCGGACGGAGGCCGAGAACCCTCCGGCGGTCGCCCGGCGGGCCTTGCGCAGCGCCTTTGAGAGCGTCTCGAGCTCACCCCGCGCCGCCTCGAGCGAGGCCCCCGTGTCAGACAGGGCCCCCTGCGCGCCGCTGAGCTCCGCCAGCCGGGCGCTCGCCTGCTCGGAGTACTCGAGCACCGAGCCGATGCTGCCGCCGTGCTTGCGGATCAGGCGCTCCAGACCGTGGAGGCGCTCTTCGACGGACTCGAGCGTCGGCTCGACACCGGCTACGTCCAGGCCGATCCCGTCCAGGCCGCTGTCGCAGTACTCACGCAGCTCTCCCGCCAGGTCCTGCGCCTCGATCATCGTCGCGGTCAGCCGCTCGGCCATCGCGTCCAACCCGGGGTCCAACCCGGCGATCGCGTCGAGCTGGGCGGCCGCCTGGGCCAGCAGCTGCGTCGCCCCGGCCCCCTCGGCCGAATCAGGCGAGAGAGCCTCGGCGCCCGCACCCGCCGCCGAACGCAGCGCGTCGCTGCTTCGAAGACGCTCGCGGGCAGCCAGCAGCCGGGCATGCTCGGCCTCGTCGGGTGCCAGGGCCTCGATCTCCCGCAGCTCGAACTCCAGCAGGCCCACATCGCGCTCACGCTTCCCGGCGAGCTCCTGCAGGGACTCCAGGGCGCCTTCGAGCTCCCGCGTCAGCCTGTGGGCCCGTGCGCAGGCGGCCAGGCGCTCGGCCTGCTCCTCGCCGCAGAGCCCGTCCAGGATCTGCAGCTGCGCCGCCGCCAGCGTCAGCTTCCGGTGCTCGTGCTGCCCGTAGAAGGAGAGCAGCATCCCGCCTATGTCACGAAGGTCCCCGACCGCCGCCGAGCGGCCGTTCAGGTAGGCACGGGTGCGACCGTCGGCCGAGACCCGGCGGGCCAGGATGACCTCCTCGGCGTCCTCGCTCAGCCGGTCGCCCAGGCGCTCGCGCAGCTCCTCGGAGAGATCGAAGGTCCCCTCGACGTAGGCCTCGGACGCGCCGGGGCGCACGATGCCCTGTCTGGCCCGGCCGCCGAGCAGCAGATCCAGGGCGTGTGCCAGCACCGTCTTGCCCGCGCCCGTCTCTCCAGTGAGGACGTTGAGCCCGGGGCTGAGCCGAAGCTGGGCCTGCTCGATCAGAAGCAGGTTCTCGACGCGTAGTTCCTGAAGCACCCCAGCAGGTCTAGCAGTGGGCGCCGACGGATCGCTCGAGCCGACCGGAAGATCCGTGAACGCCCGTGCCGCCGTCGACCGGGGAGGACGGCGGCACGCTCACGCCGGCCTTCCCGATCACCGACTACGCGCTACAGCACTTCCCCTTCGAAGATGTCGACTCCGAAGAGATACACCAACGATGACTTTGTGAGCGTGCACCCGCCGGCGCTGAGCTTCTTGTTCACCTTCCCTGTCGCAGTGATTTCCGAGAACGGATATTCCTTGAACGGAACCGTGAATGAGCCGGAAAACGAGGCGAATTCATAGACACACGGTCCTGGAACCGTGAGGGCCAGCTTGGGGCTCATCTTGAACTTCTGGACGCCCTTTGCCGATAGCTTCACTTCCTTGATCGCGCCCGACACAGTGGCTGAACCGAAGCATTCGACAGAGGTGGACGTGGGGTTCTTGACCCTGTCCGTGCCGGCGCTGTTCGTGGCCAGTTCGTAGGTCCCCCAGAGGGAGCAGCCTTCGAGGCTCACCTGCGATTCGACCAGCGCCCCAGGTTTCAGCACTTCGCCGCCCGGTTCCGTCTTGATCACCAGTTTCGATGCAACAGCCGTCCCCGCGAACGCTGCGAAGAGAGCCATCGCAGCGAGCGCAATTGCCCCGGCGACTCCGGATCGATGCATCGTCTCACCCCCTCGTAGATGGCGCCACCGTCTTCGGCCAGACGGGAACACCGTGGATGTCGGGCCGCGCCAAGCACGGCACCCCCGTCGAGAGGCTATATGACATCAGCCGACCGCGGTCGTTTTTATCCCCGGCCATCTTCCAGCCCTCGCGGATCGATGCGAGTTCCTTGGAAAGATCGTTCGCTTCCCTGGTGGGATCGCCTCCGGCAGGGCATAATCATGCTCGACGCGCAAGTAAGGACACAAGCCGTCTTTAGACTTCAACTGTAAGGGCATGGCCGCCACGGAACCCACCTCGAGTACCCCTCCGCCTGCAGGTGGACCTACCGACTGGCCCAACGCATCGGAGCTCTCCGAGCGCCTGGGCGAGGAGATCGGCCGCGCCGAGCGCTACGGCACACCCCTCAGCCTGCTGCTGATCGTCGTCGAGAACCTCGACGAGATCGCCCGTGAGCACGGCGCCGAGCTGCGCGAGCAGACGCTCGCCTACATCGCCGGCGCCCTCAACCGGGAGTTGCGCAACTTCGACCGGATCGGCATCCCCGACCATCGCGAGCTGGCGATCCTGCTGCCCGGAGCCGACGGCCCGCGCGGGGAGATGGTGGCCCGCCGCGTCCTCGACCGGCTCCGCGCCATCAAGGTCGAAGCCGCAGAGCGCCGGGAGGCGCTGCGGATCTCCGTCGGCCTTGCCTCCTGGCGTCCCGAGAGCACCGCCCCGCTGATGATTCAACGGGCCCGCGCGGCAGCCGCCAGGTCCACCAACGGAGAACACTCCACGGCAGCGCACGAGCCCCATGAGGAGACGGACTCGCCTGAGCCGCCCCTCTCCACTTCATAATCTTTTCTCGTGCTGACCGGATCAGAGCTCTGGCTCCTGCGTCTGATGGCGGATCGCGGCCTCGCCCTGCTGGACGCGAGCATGCTGCTGATCGTGATCGAGGAGAAGGGCGAGCTGCGCGTGGCGGCCGCCGCGGGGGGCAGCGTGCGGTTGCGGATCGCGCCTGTTCAGGGCAGCGCCCTGGGTGCCCTCTTCACCGAGGGGAAGTCCGTCTCGCTCGACCGCCCTCGCGGCTCGGAGGCAGCCTTCCTGCACGAACTGGGCCTGGAAGCGCGCTCGGTGGTCGTCGAGCCGCTGACGATGGAGGACCAGGGCGGCGGGATGATCATCGCCCTGCGCAAGGACGGCGGCTTCCGCGGCCCGGACAAGCAGGCGCTCGCGGCATTCGCCGAGAGCGTCGCCGTCCGGCTCGCAGCCGAGCGCTCGGTCGAGATCGAACGGCTCCGCTACGGCATGGAGGCCCGCGAGCGCGAGCGGACCCGCTGGGCCCGCGAGATCCACGATGAGAGCATCCAGGGCATCGGCGCCCTGCGCCTGCAGCTGGCCAACGCACGCGACCTCGACGACCGGGAGGCCCTCAAACGGGCCGTCGACGACGTCCTCGAGGGCCTTGGCAACGAGATCGACGGGCTCCGCCACCTGATCACCGAGCTCCGCCCCGCCGCCCTTGACGATCTCGGCCTGGCGGCGGCGCTCGAGGCTCTCGCACGCCGGGCCCAGGCGATCGACGGCCTGGACGTGAAAACCCAGATCGAATTCGGCCGCGAAGACCAGGACGCCGGAGGCCGGCTCGACGCGGAGCTCGAGAGCACCATCTACCGCGTCGTCCAGGAGGCGCTTACCAATGTCAGCCGCCATGCCGAGGCGAACCAGGCAGTCATCAGCCTCACCGGCAGCGATGGCTTCGTCCGCGCCGCCGTGACCGATGACGGCAAGGGAATGCCCGGCGCCGAGCGGATGGGACCCCGCGGTGACGGCCTCGAGGGAGGCTTCGGCACCGGAGGGATGCGCGAGCGTGCCGAGCTGGTCGGCGGCGAGCTCGAATGGCTCCCCGCCCCGGGCGGCGGGACGATCGTCCGCCTTACCGTGCCCCTGGCGGGACGCCCGAAGAACGCGGCACCGGCCGAGCCGAGCTACGGCTAGCTCTCCGGGTCCGTCTCCTCCTCTTCGAAGTCCTCGCCCTTGCCCCGCAGCCAGCCGGCCAGCTGCTGACCGACCGAGTTGACCGACTCACCCGCGTCGCGGAAGGCATCACGGACCCGCTCCGCATAGAAGGAGACTGCCTCTCCCCCCTCTGAGCGCGGATCAACCGGGTCACCCCGCCGGATGTACTCGCCCGAGCCGACGATCCTGTCGAACTCGCCCGAGCGCACCCAGGCCATCAGCTCGTGCGTCCGCTTGACCGGCAGCGGGTGGGTGACGCCAAGGTCGAGCATCAGGCGGGTCAGGCGCTCCAGGCCACCGCCCTGCTCGGTGTAATCCAGGCCCTGGCGCATGAATACGTCCAGATCCAGCTCCTCGACCATCGCCCCGGCCGTCAGCGACATCAGCGTCCTGCAGACGATCAGCGGGTCGCGGGTGACGATCGCCGCGGCACGGTCGCAGCTCAGCTCGGTCGCCCGGCCCCACTCCATCAGAGCCGTCCGTACCGGCGCCAGCGGTAGCGGCAGGCGGGCCGTCCGGGACATCAGCACCAGGATCTGCAGCGCGGTCCGGTAGAGCTGATGATCGGACAGGATGTGAGCCGCCTCGTGGGCGAACACCGCCCTGCGCTGGCCGGCATCCAGGATGTGGACCAGCTCCGATTGGACCACCACGATCGGATGCTGCGCGCCGATCGCCATGGCGTTGGGCGAGGGGTACTGGGTCAGGTAGAGGTCGGGCACCTCGTTGATGTCAAGCGTCGCGTAGGCGATCGCATGCTCCCGCCAGACCGCTCCCAGCTGCTCTTCGGAGAGCCTTACCGCCGAGCCCAGGTAGCTCTGCCTGAGCGCCCTCTCATAGCCCAGCTCGATCAGCTTGCGAACGACCGTGTCGAGATAGGGGATCGACCCCAGCGCCGCAGTCGCAGCCCTGTCGGCTGGATGCTGGAAGGCGCGCGCCGAGATGTCCTTCAGCTGGTGTCCCTCGACCGGCAGCGATGATGAGGACATCGCTCCAGCCTACTCCCCGGAGCGCGTCAGTCCGCGAGGCCGACGCGCCGCACGTACGCCGTGATCTCGGCTCGCGAGGAGAAGCCAAGCTTCTCGATCGCCCGGGCGCGGTAGGTCTTCACGGTGCGCTCGGCCACGTTCAGCTGCTCTGCGATCTCAGGATTTGTGAAGCCGTTTGCGATCAGCCTCACGACCTCCCGCTCGCGCTCGGACAGGACGACGTTGTCCCCGGCGCTCTCCTCGCCGGTCGCCATCAGGGCGCCAAGACGCGGATGCAGGTAGTTGCCGCCCGCGACAGCCAGGCGGAAGGCCTGCAGCAGCTCGGCCGGCTCGGCCTCCTTCAGGACGTAGCTGCGGGCTCCCGCCCTCAGGGCCTGGCGGGCGTACTCGGGGTCCTCGCGCATCGTCAGGATCGCCACCGCCATGGTCGGGTGAGCCATGAAGCAGGATGGGAGCGCGCCGAGGCTCGAACCGCCGGGCATCGTCAGGTCCAGCGTCAGGAGGTCCGGCTTGTGCTCCCGGACTTCGCGGATCAGAGAGGGGATGTCGGCGGCTTCGGCGACGACTTCGAACTCGCCGGCCTCCCGCTCGAGAACCGCACGGACACCGTCGCGGACGACCGTGTGATCGTCGGCGATGATGACCCTGACCGGCCTGCTCACCCCTGGCGTGCCGTCATCCATGAGGAACACACCGTACCGACTGCCCCCGACCGATCCGAACGTTCGTCTACGCATCGCACGCCGAGCCCGCTGATTGGGCGAGAGGAACCGTGCGGATCTTCCCAGGAGCGTCGGGAGCGGTTAGCTTGACCGCGTGCCCTCCCCCCTTCGGTCCCCATTGGTCCGCAGGATCGTCTCCGCGTACACGATCAACCGTCTCGGGACGTGGATCGGGACCGTTGCGCTGTCCCTGGCCGTCTACGACAGGACACACAGCGCAATAGCCGTCGCAGGGCTGCTGATGGCAGCCCAGGTCATTCCGGCCCTGGCCGTTCCCGCGGTCGTCACCCGCGCCGAGGCGTCCAAGCGGGGCGGCGAGCTGAGCGGCCTCTACTTCATCGAGTGCGCCACGACCGTCGGCCTGGCCGTCCTCGTCAACAACTTTTCCTATGTGGCGATCCTGATCCTCGTCGCCGTCGACGGCACCGCCGCCCTGGCGGCCAACGCCCTGCTCAGGGCCGAGGCGGCCCGGGCCGGGCGCGAGCACGTGCAGGCGCTCTCGCCCTCTCAGCCCACCGACGCACAGCTGCGGATGGGCGAGCAGAAGGTGAACGCCGCGATCAACGTGGCCTTCTCGGCCACCTTCGTCGCGGGGCCGATCCTCGGTGCGGCGCTGGTCGCGGGCTCGGGAGCCGCGAGCGCCCTCTACCTGGACGCGGCCAGCTTCCTGATCTGCGGCCTGCTGCTGATCGACCGCCACCCTCACGTGGAGGAGGCTGAAGGCTCGACCGTCGCAGCCCGCCTGAAGGCCGCCTGGAACTACATCAACGAACGGCCGGCGCTGCGGGCGCTGCTGTTGATCCAGACGGTCGCACTGATCTTCTTCGAGTCCTCCGCCCCGATCGAGGTGGCCTATGCCAAGACGACGCTGCATGCCGGCGACAAGGGCTACGGGCTGCTGATCACCACCTGGGGCGCCGGAGCGGTCATCGGGAGCATCATCTTCGCTCGTGCCGAGCGACTCTCCCTGAGCTCGATGATCAGCACCGGGACGCTCGCCGTCGGCCTGGCCTACATCGGCTTCGCCCTGTCGCCGACCCTGGCGCTCGCCTGCGTCGCCGCGCTGGTGGGCGGCGTCGGCAACGGCATCCAGTGGGCGCCCCTGATCAGCGCGGTGCAGGTTCTCACGCCCCCCAACCTCCACGGGCGGGTGATGGGCGCCCTGGAATCGCTGGGTGCGATCTCGCCGGCGATCGGGCTGACCCTGGGCGGCGTCCTGGTCGCCCTGACCTCGCCCCGGTTCGCCTTCCTGGTCGTGGGAATCGGGGCGGCGCTGGCGACGCTCGCCTTCATGCGGGTGCCCATCGAACCCGTTCCGGTAGCCGAAGTGCCGCTGGCTCCCGAGCCGCAGATGGGGAAGGTCGGGGACCCCACACCTCATTAAGGCGACCCCGGGCATCGAACAAACGTCGAGTTGCTGAGGTTCTGGTCACTTCGCATACGTCCAGCCCGTTTGCTTGCCCCTTTAGGACGACGCGGTTTTGGCCGTTAAGTAGGACAACGGCTTCCCCATGTCGACGTCCAAACTCACGACCCGGCTGTTTCATGCTGCGGAGGTAGCGCTGCTGCTGGGCGCCGTCACGGCGGCCGCGATGCTGTCCACGGCCGAAGACTGGCAGCCCATCGGACTGGTCCTCCTGCTTCTCTCCCTGGCCCTGATCGGGCAGCGCCTCAGCGCCACGATCGGCTCGGGCCAGCTCACGGCGGCCCATGTCGCCCTGACCCTGGCGATGGTGCTCCTCGGCCCCTCGCCGGCCGTCGCCTTCGGGATCGCCGCGATGATCCTCACGTCGGCCACCAGGCGCCTGCCGGTGACGCTCTGGCTGAACAACCTCGCGACGTTCGCCGTCTTCCCCCTCGTCGGGGGCCTGATGGCACGTGCCCTGGTCGGCAACGTGCACGACCCTCACAACCCCGCCACCAAAGGCATCACTTTCGCCCTGGTCGTCTTCGGGGTCGGCGTCGTGACGATCTGCCTGAACTTCCTGATGGTCGCGATCGACGTGATGATCGACGAAGAACGCTCCCTGCGCCGCCAGTTCCGCGACGCCTTCCTACCGGTTCTCCCCGGCCACCTGGCTACGGGCATCCTGGCGTCGATCCTGGCCGTCGCCTACACCAACCTCGGCCTCGAAGTCCTGTTCGGCGCGGTCCTGGTGCTGCTGATCTTCCAGTACCTGACAAGCGCCCTGCTGCGCTCGGAGGACCGGGCAGACCAGCTCGAAGCACGCTCGATCCAGCTTGCCTCGCTGCAGTTCGGGGCGCTGGCCGCCCTGATGGACGCCCTCGCCCTGCGAGACCGCACGACGGCCCAGCACGCGGCCAACGTGGCCCGCCACGCCAAACGGCTCGCCGCCGAGATCGGCCTTGACGAGGAGGAGCAGGACCTCGTCCACACGGCGGCCCTGCTGCACGACATCGGCAAGTTCACCCTGCCCGACCGGATCCTGCACTCCGAGCTGCTCTCCGACGAGGACTGGTCCCTTGTTCGCCGCCACCCCCAGGACGGCGCGACGCTGGTCGGCAAGCTCGACGGCTACGGCTCCGTCGCCGACGCGATCCTCTACCACCACGAGCAGGTGGACGGCGGCGGCTATCCGGCCGGCCTGATCGGCAAAGAGATCCCCCTGGCCTCACGGATCGTGGCGATCTGCTCGACCTACGACACCCTCACTGCACGCGACAGCTACAGGACCAGCATGACTCCCCAGGACGCCATGGCCGAGCTCCGGCGGGTCGCCGGACGCCAGCTCGACGCGGAGCTCGTCGAGGCATTCGTGAAAATGCTGGAGCGTGACGGTCCGGCACGTCTCGCGCAGGACCAGGAAGCGGACTTCGGGGTCGAGCTCGACTTCGAACAGCGGGTCCGCAAGCTCGCCCTCCCCAGCCGGCGCTGAGGCCGACAGGGAGAGAAGAGGGCGCCCCCAAAACTGCGGGACGCCCTCATCTCCATCCATGAATACAAGCTCTAACGGTTGTAACCCATTGCTTGTCTCCTTCGCCAGGGCCGAAACTCGGCCTTTTCGCGGCGGCACCCATTGACTCCATCCACAGGAGGGCCGCTACCTATGAGTAGGTTTGATCAGGATAACCGAGGGTTGGGCGAAAAGTCCAGTTTGGGGAGTTTTGTGCAGGAATGGTTGCAACGCCGCACCTTTTGCAGGGATCGCCTCTCCCCCGGCGACGCCCACGGCGGCACTGGCCTGCGTCAAACCGCCCCTTGATGGCCCAAACGTCCACAAACCTCAGCGCCGCTCAAGCCGCGGGCCAGTTCTGACGACACATGGGAGACAGCAGAAACCGACGGACCCAAACCGAACCGATAGAGGCCCTGCACATGCCCACGACACAGCCCGCTCCGGCGGCCCGCAACGAGCGCCGACTGGTCTTCACCAGCTCACAGGCAGCGCTCTATCTGGGCGTGTCGCTCGCCACGATCCGCCGCTGGACCGATGCAGGTCACATCGACTGCTACCGGACCCCCGGCGGCCAGCGTCGCTTCTCGCGTGTCCAGCTGGATGACTTCATCACCTCGATGAGCCAGGACGGCTCCTCGAGTGCCTCGCCCGCGGGCGCCCGCGTCGCCTGAGCCGAGCCCTCCGGCTCAGCTGGCCAGACGACCGAAGCGCTCGCGAAGGCGCTTGTAGAAGGACGACCCGGGCAGCTGAGCCAGCGTCGCCTGATCGTCGATGAACCAGGCGGCGATCGAGGCTCCTCCGGCGATCTCGCCCACCGGCCGTCCGTCGACCGCTACATCGAGTGCCTCGGGCGAGCGGTTGCGAATCGTCAGCCGGTCCCCCGGCGCAACGACGAGTGCCCGCGCCGTCATCGAGTGGGGAGCGATGAAGGAGACCACGAAGCCCGCCACCCCCCAGGCCATCACGGGACCGCCGTTGGCGAGGTTGTAGCCCGTCGATCCCGCCGGCGTGGCCACCACCAGCCCGTCGCAGCGAACGCTTCCGGCCTCCTCGTGGTCCAGCGAATAGGAGAGCTCGGCAACGCGCTCGCCGACCTTCCTGTGGATCGCCACGTCGTTGATCGCGATGTGGCGGCCCCCGGGCAGCTCGACCATGATCGCCGGGAGCTTCAGCAGCTCGAAGTCGCCCTCCAGGGCGCGGCGGATTCCGTCCTCGAGGTCGGCCGGCTCGACGGTCGCCAGGAACCCGATCTGCCCGTAGTTGATCGCGAACACCGGCACCTCGGTCCCGGCGTAGGACTGAAGCGCTCGCAGGATCGTGCCGTCGCCTCCGAGGACGACGCAGAGGTCGGCATCTCGCTTGATCTCCGCATTGAGCTCGAGGCCCGGGGCGGGCTTCAGGGCGTGCTTGCGCGTCTCCTCGGGGTCGAGGCGCAGGACGGCCCCCGCAGCCGCCGCGCGCTCGGCAAGGGTTCTCAGGGCGGCGCTGATGTCATCAGGGCGCCGGTGGGTCAGAACCGTGATCTCCTTCATGGCTCGACCTTCCTGGCCGCCTCGTCCAGGCCCGCCGGGTCGAGGATGGCACCCGGGCGACCGGCCTCGGCGAGCCAGATGAACGTCTCCTGGTTGCCCTTCGGCCCCGGCAGACCGGAGGAGTGGTAGCCAAGTACGCCCGCTCCGAGGCCCAGTGCATGCTCGCCCACGGCGATCAGCGCGCTGCGGCGGGCGTCGGGGTCGCGCACTACGCCGCCCTTGCCGACACGCCCCCGTCCGACCTCGAACTGAGGCTTGATCATCGCCAGCACGTCATAGGGCTCGGCCAGGCACCCAAGAACGGCGGGAAGGACCTTCGTCAGGGAGATGAAGGAGACATCGATCGTCGCGAGGTCCGGGAGCAGATCGGGCCCCGTTCCGGCCGGGGGCAATCCCGCCGGCTCGAGGGCACGGGCGTTCGTGCGCTCCATCACCACAACACGGGGATCCGTCCGCAGCCGGTAGTCCAGCGTGCCGTAGCCGACGTCCAGCGCGATCACCTCGCGTGCTCCCCGTTGGAGCAGGCAGTCGGTGAAGCCTCCCGTCGAGGCGCCCACATCGAGGGCCCGCCGGCCCGCGACGTCCAAACCGCAGGCCTCCAGCGCGTTGGCCAGCTTGATGCCGCCCCGGGACACGAAGGCTGGGCGCTCTTCGACGCTGATCAGCTCCTCGGCGTCGATCATTTCGCCCGGCTTGGCCGCCCGGCGCTCACCCAGGCCGACCTTCACCTCGCCGGCCATCACCGACGCCGCGGCCCGTGTCCGGGAGGGGAACAGCCCCCGCTCGGCGAGGAGGGTGTCCAGACGGCGCTTGCCCATCGGAGAAACCCTTGCACACGAAGGTCCCCTTCGCGGGTGGGCCGGCCCACTCCGGCGCTCAGAGCACTGTTGCTTGGAGACCTCTCACCCGGCCAAGGACCAGTGATTCTCTGCCCACTGTGAGCTATGTCACAGTCTCCTACCAGGTTGGTGGTCAATATTGAGAGCGATCGAGAGTGCAACATTATCTCTCCTGAATCCCTCCTCCCCGAAGCGACCCACTCTCCCCGGTGAGTCGTTTCATTGGATCACCGAGACGGCCCGCTTCCCCGGCGGGTCGTTTCATTTAAGGACTCGGCTCAGGCCTCGACTACCGCGGCGCCCGCGTGGGTGGAGATCGCCGTGAGGATGCGTTCGGCGATGTGCCCGCCGGTGAAGCCGACCTCCTCGTGAAGCAGAGCCGGCTTGCCGTGCGTCACGTAGCGATCGGGGAGGCCGACCCGCATGATCCTCGCGCTGCCCGTGCCCGCTCCAGCCTCGTTGAGCGTCTCCCAGACCGCTGAGCCGAAGCCGCCCGCAAGAACACCCTCCTCGACGGTGACCAGCAGGTCGTGCTCGGCCGCGAGCTGGGCCATCAGCCCGGCGTCGATCGGCTTTGCGAAGCGCGCGTCGGCAACTGTCACGGCGATGTCGTGGCGGCGCAGCTCCTCGGCCGCCTCGAGTGCCTTGCCGACACCGCTTCCGTAGCCGATCAGCGCAACCCGGCGACCGGCGGCGGGACCACCCTCGGATGAGCGTTCGAGCAGGATCTCGCCGGTGCCGATCTCGATCGGGGTGGCTTCCTCGGGCAACTCGACGCCTACGCCCTCCCCACGGGGATAGCGCAGGGCGATCGGCCCGTCATGCTCGAGCGCCGTCCGCAGCATCCTTGTCAGCATCGCCTCGTCCCTTGGGGCCATCAGGACGATGTTGGGCAGGCACCGCAGGTAGGCGATGTCGAACGTCCCGTGGTGGGTCGGGCCGTCGTCGCCGACCAGGCCGGCGCGATCCATGGCGAAGACCACGTTCAGCCGCTGCAGGCAGACGTCGTGGACGATCTGGTCGTAGGCGCGCTGCAGGAACGTCGAGTAGATGGCAACGACGGGCTTGATGCCCTCGAGGGCCAGCCCCGAGGCGAACAGGACAGCCTGCTGCTCGGCGATCCCGACGTCGAAGTAGCGGTCCGGCATCGCCTTCTGCAGGATGCTCAGGCCTGTGCCCGAGTTCATCGCGGCGGTGATCCCGACGACCCGGTCATCGCGTTCGCATTCGCGCACCAGAGCCTCGCCGAAGACCTGCGTGTACTGGGGCGGGCGTGGCGTGGGTGGCGCCTCACCCGGCTGGCGTACCGCCGGGCGGGTCGGTGAGCCGTTGAGGATCGACTTCGGCTTGGCCGCGTGCCACTCCTCCATGCCCTCGAGCCCTCCGCCCTCGGCCGGGGCGAAGCCCTTGCCCTTGACGGTCGCGATGTGGACGACGACCGGACGTTCCGCCGCCAGGGCCTCGCGCAGCGCCGCTCGCAGGGCTTTGACGTCATGGCCGTCCACGACACCCATGTAGGCCCAGTCGAGCTCCTCCCACCACAGGCCGGGAGCCCAGAAGGCCTTGATCGACTCCTTGAAGTGCGGGCCGATCCGCTCGAACGAGGACCCGATCCCGACCGGGAGCTTCGTCAGCCCGCCCTCGACACCCTCGCGGGCGTGCCAGAGCTTCGGGTTGAGCCGGACGCGGTTGAAGTAGCGCGAGAGGGCGCCGACGTTGGGCGC
>CAZFGJ010000004.1:0-43400 GCA_964518445.1 uncultured Solirubrobacteraceae bacterium | reverse complement strand
GGCCGCGGCTGCCCCACCGAGGGGCGGAAAAGAGCTGATCCGATTCCCGGAGAGGATCAGCCGCCGGCTGGATTGGGCCCGCGGACGGTGCGCAGCGGCCGGACCTCGGCGAGCGGCTGTGTCTCGCCGTCGTTCTGCTCGGCCAGCATCCGTTCGAGCGTGACGATTCGCGCAGAGAGGGCCTGAATCGCCTCGGCGATCGGGTCGGGCAGGTGGATCCAGTCCGCGTCTGGCCCCTCGACCCGTCTGCCATCCACCCGGACGGGATGCCCGGGGTTACCGACGACCGTGGAGTTGGGCGGGACGTCTGTGATCACGACGCTGTTGGCGCCGATCTTGGCGCCATGGCCGATCGTGATCGGGCCGAGCAGCTTCGCGCCCGAGCCGATCGTGACGTTGTCCTGAACGGTCGGGTGGCGCTTGCCGGTGGCAAAGCCGGTCCCGCCGAGGGTCACGCCCTGGTAGAGCGTCACGTTGCTGCCGATCTCGGCGGTCTCGCCGATCACCACGCCGGTGCCGTGGTCGATGAACAGGCCGTCGCCGATCTTCGCGGCGGGATGGATCTCGATGCCGGTCACAGCACGGACGATCAGCGAGATGGTCCGCGGCAGGACGGGCACCCGGGCGAGGTACATGGCGTGGGCCACGCGGTAGCCGAGCAGCGCGTGGATCCCAGGCCAGGTGGCGAGGATCTCAAGCTTTGCGACGCCCCGCGCGGCCGGATCGCGATCCTGCGCCGCAAGCAGGTCACGCCGGACCTCTTTCGCCACCCTGGCGAAGGCTCCGAAACCGGGCATTGACACAGCGTAGCGGGGATCCTTGCGCCCGCAACCGATATGGAGGCGATGGGCCGCGGCTCTCAGGGAGCGAAGAAGGCCTGCGAGATGTAGCGCTCTCCGGAGTCGGGCATCATCACGACGATCCGGCTTCCGGCGGCCTCGGGGCGCTTCGCGTGGATCAGCGCGCCGTGCAGGGCCGCCCCGCAGGAGATCCCCGCAAGCAGTCCGGCCCTTTTGGCGCAGCGCCAGGCGGCCTGGATCGCGTCGTCGTCTGAGATCGGGATGACCTCGTCGAGCAGCTCGCGGTTGAGGATCGGGGGCACGAAGCCCGCCCCGATCCCCTGGATGCGGTGGGGTCCGGCGGCGCGGCCCGAGAGGACGGCGGAGGACGCCGGCTCGACAGCGATCACCCGCAGCTTCGGGTTGACCCTCTCCCGCAGGTACTCACCGACACCCGTGATCGTCCCACCTGTTCCGACGCCCGCGACGAGCACGTCGACCTTGCCGTCCAGGGCCTTCTCGATCTCCGGTGCGGTGGTGCGCCGGTGGGCCTCCGGGTTGGCCGGGTTGGAGAACTGGTCGGGCAGGAAGACGTCGCCGTCCCGGGCCATCTCCTTGGCTGCCGCGACGGCCTCGCCCATCCCGCCCATCGACTCTGTGATGTCGACCCTGGCGCCGTAGAGGCGCAACAGGGCCTCGCGCTCGCGGCTCATCCCCTGCGGAAGCGTCAGGACGAGGTCGTAGCCCTTGGCGGCACAGACGAATGCCAGTGCGATGCCGGTGTTGCCGCTGGTCGCCTCGACGATCGTCGTGCGCCCCGGCTCGATGCGCCCTTCGCTCTCTGCCGCCTCGATCATCGCAACCCCGATCCGGTCCTTGACGCTGCCGCCGGGATTGAAAGCCTCGAGCTTCGCGAACAGCTGCACACCGGGTGCCGAGCCCTCGTCGAGCATCGCCGAGATGTCGAGGAGCGGAGTTTCCCCCACAAGTTCCGCAATGTTGATCGGGATTCGGGACATGCCCCGACAATAGTCGAGGCGCGGCGCGAGTTCAGGGCAGGTGCTTGGACATCAGGAGGTGCGGGCCGATGCCCGGGATCTCGAACTCATCTCCCTCGATCACCATGCCCCCGTCCAGGTAGAGATCTCGGGCGGCGATTCGCGCGTTGCACCAGAGGCGCGAGCCGCCTCGGACGCGTGCGTGGGCCTCACAGGCGGACAGCAGGGTTGTGCCGATTCCACGGCCCCGATGCGCCTCCGCGACGGCCATGCCCCGTATCCGCCAGTCGCCGCCGCGGGGGTCGCGCGGGTGGCCGCCGGGCATGACGCTGGCGATGCCCACGATCTCCCCCTCCCGGAAGCTCGCCAGGTGGAGGCTCGCGGGGTCCTCGTCACCCGGGTAGACGAGCTCGTCGGCGGCCTGCCCGGGACGGAGTATCGCCCGGCGCATCGGCCGGACATCGGAGGCGGAGACCGGTAGGGGGCGATGCTCGGTCGGGGTGGCGCTCACTGCGAGGCGGTGCTCTGCTCGATCGGCAGGCGAACCCTGAAGCAGGTTCCGCCCGGACCGGAATCGACGCTCAGGCTGCCCCGGTGGCGCTCGACCACGATCCGGCGGGCTGTGTCGAGTCCCAGGCCCGTCCCGCGCCCGACCTCCTTGGTGGTGAAGAAGGGGTCGAAGACCCGTTCGCGGATCTCCTCGGGGATCCCCGGGCCGTCGTCGGCGATGTCCACCTCGACGCAGTCGCCGTCGCGTCTGGTGGTGATCGTGATGGTCCCCTTATCCCCGAGCGCGTCGACGGCGTTGTCCAGCAGGTTGGTCCAGACCTGGTTGAGCTCGGCGCCGAAGGCGGTTATGTGCGGCAGATCGGCGTCATAGTCGCGGCGCACCTCGATGCTAGTGTGCTTGAGCTTGTGGCCCAGGATTGTCAGCGTGGTCTCGAGGTCCTCGTGGATGTTCGACTCGACCAGCCCGCCGCGATCCATGTAGGCGTAGCGCTTGACCGCGCCGACCAGGTGGCTCATCCGCTCGGTCGACTCGGCCAGCTCGCCGGCCAGGTCGCGTGCCAGCAGTGACGCCGCGATCCAGCGCAACGCCGCGCCGGATGCCGGACCGGCCAGGTCGCAGATCCTGTGCAGGAAGTCCTGGTCGACCCCTGCCCGGGAGAGCGGCTCGGCCAGGCGCCAGCCATCCTCCACGCCGGCGTCCTCGAGCGTGGTGGACACGGCCTCTTCGGCGTCTGAGGCCTCAAGCGCCGACATCGGCTGGCGCTCCCCCGCGCGCTGGAGCGCCTGGGCCTGCATCTTCACCAGCTCGGCTGCCTCGGCTCGCTCGACGCCAGACTCGACGAAGACCCCGATCGTCGAGCTGAGCACCTCCAGGGCATCGGCCAGATCCGATGAGGCCCGCCGGGCGGCCGCGGCGGGGTTGTTCAGCTCATGGGCGAGTCCGGCGGCCATCGTCCCGAGCGACTCGAGCCGCTCGCGGTTCTGCTCGATCGAGGTGATCCGCCCCACGACGGGCCTGACCCGGGCAAGGACCAGGCTCATGATCGAGCGGTTCTCCAGCGCCAGCTCGACGAAGTCGTCGGGAACGATCGCGGCGAGACGAAGATCTGTCGCGGCCTGCACCCGCACACCAAGGGGCGCGCCGGTCAGCGCCGCGATCGCCCCGAGCCACGTCGGCGCGACATGCTCGCCGGCCGGTTCATAGACCTCCCCCACCTTTGCGTAGGTCTCGGCCGTCCCGTCGAGCAGCAGATAGACGCCGTGGGACATCTCGCCGTCCTGGGCGATCAGCTCACCGGCGGCGTATTCGCTCACGGTCGCACGGGCGGCCACGTGGGCGAGGTGCTCGTCGTCGAGCCCCTCGAGCAGATCGAAGGGGCGCAGCTCCTCGATCGAGGGCGAGCTCATCCGCTGGCCAGATACTCGTGGATCAGCGAGACCGCCATCGAGCCCTCGCCGACGGCGCTGGCGACACGCTTGATCGAGCGCGAACGGACGTCCCCCGCGACGAAGACACCGGGGACGCTGGTCTCCAGCGGCAGGGGCTCGCGGGACAGGGGCCAGCCGTGCTCGCGGGCCTCGGCGCCGGCGAGGATGAAGCCCCGAGAGTCGCGCGCGAGCACCCCGTCGAGCCAGTCTGTCCGGGGAGCGGCCCCGATGAAGATGAAGCAGGCATCCACGTCCTCGGTCGTCTCGACTCCGTCGCGACGGATCCGCAGGCGTGCCAGGCGCCCGTCCTCGGCCTCGGCGGCTACCGCCTCGGCGCCCGTGTGGACCTCGACGTTCTCCAGTCCGGCGATCTGCTCGATCAGATAGTGCGACATCGACTTTGCCAGCGAGTCGCCGCGCACCAGCATGGTGACCCGCCCGGCGTAGCCCGCGAAGTAGACGGCGGCCTGTCCGGCCGAGTTCGCCCCTCCGATCACCACGACATGCTGTTCGGCGCAGGCCCGCGCCTCGGTCATGGCGGCGCCGTAGTAGACGCCTGCTCCGGTCAGCTCGGCGAATCCGGGGGCCTCCATCTTGCGGTAGGAGACGCCTGAGGCGACAAGAACCGTGTTGGCGCTCAGCTCGACCCCTCCGGTCAGCTCGATGATCCGCCCGGCTCCCTCGACCCGCAGCGTGACGGCGTCACTGACGCTCAGGAGCTCGGCTCCCAGCCTTCGGGCCTGGGTGGTGGCGCGCCGGGCGAGATCCGACCCGGACAGCCCCGCGGGGAACCCCAGGTAGTTCTCGATCCGGCTGGACTGCCCGGCCTGCCCTCCGGGGGCCTCCCGCTCGACCATCACCGTGCGAAGGCCCTCCGAGGCTCCGTAGACGGCAGCGGCCAGGCCTGCGGGCCCCCCTCCGACGATGACCAGGTCGTAGTGCTCGGCCGCAGGCTGCCCGGCGACACCGATGCGCTCGGCGAGCTCGAGCACCGTCGGCTTCTCGAGGACGCTCCCATCCTCGAGGAAGACGACCGGCAGCCGCTCCTCGTCGACGTTCGCGACGGCGATCAGCTCGCGCGCCTCAGGGTCGATCTCGATGTCCATCCACCGAGCCGGCACGCGGTTGCGAGCCAGGAAGTCGCGCAGGTCATGGGTTTCGCGCGAGAAGCGGTGGCCGACCACCCTCAGCCCTCCCGCTTCGAGCGCCGAGCCGGCCTCCCAGCCGACGAGAAGGTCCTCGAGGACCGGGTAGAGCTGCTCCTCTGGCGGATCCCACGGCTTGAGCAGGTAGTAGTCCAGGGCCACCTCGTTGATCGCCGAGATGGCCGCCTCGGTGTCGGCGTAGGCGGTCAGCAGGACCCGCTTGGCATCGGGGTAGGTCTTGCGTGCCTCCAGCAGATATTCGGTCCCTTCCATCCCCGGCATCCGCTGGTCGGCCAGCAGCAGCGCGACCGTGTCTCCGCGTGTGCGCAGTTCGCTCAGGAGCTCGAGCCCCTCCGCTCCCGAGCCTGCACGGAGGATCCGGTAGCGCTCTCCGAACCCTCGCCGCAGGTCGCGGGCGACAGCCGCAAGGACCACGGGCTCATCATCGACGGCGACGATCGCAGGCCTGCGCTCCTCCACCCCGGCCCCGTTTCAGCCGAGCATCGGAGAGGGTGGAATACGAGTCTGGCCGGTGATCTGGGGGATCCGCATGGCCAGCTCGTCCTTGAAGCACCAGCACCAATCCTCCCCCGGCTCGAGCGAGCGGATCAGGGGGTGGGAGCTCGCGGCGGCATGAGCCGAGGCGTGTTTGTGGGGCGAGTCGTCGCAGCATCCGACGTGCCCGCAGGCGAGGCAGATCCTCAGGTGCAGCCAGACACCCCCTTCGCGCAGGCAGTCCTCGCAACCGTCGACCTGCTCGGGGAGCTCGGTGACGGTGATCGTCTCGAGATGTGTGCAGGTTTCCACGGACTAATGACTATCACGCCCAGGCGATTCACCGGGCATTGATTTCGTGATCGCCGAGCGCATCAGTCCTCCCAGTCGATCTGTTCGCGTTCTGCGGCCTCCTGCTCGATCTGCTCGAGGCTCAGATCGGTCCGGCGATCGTCGACCATCACCTGAAGGGCATCGGCGATGCTGGGGGCCCACACGCGGCGCGCGACGGCCACCTGGCCGGTCTGCTCGTCGTACTGGCTCCATTCGAGCTCGACCAGGGGTGTGCGCGACGGTGGGGCGTCAGGGGGAACCGGGGCGCCCCAGCCGTAGATCGTGACCTGTGCCTTCCAGCCGCTGGGACACAGCTCGCCCATCACCGCCAGGGCCGCCCACTCATCTGTGACAGGCCGGGCCCGGCGATGGTGGCGGCGGAGATATACGAATACTCCCGCCAGAAGGAGAGCCAGCGCCAGACTCGTGGCTATCACGACGAGGGTGTCGGGGCTCGGGACGTGACCGTTGGGCGGCCCTCCCTGGACGCCGCTGGCAAGAGAGATCCAGCCGCGCCCGGCGCTCATCGGGGACCGGTCGATCCCGATGCTCTGGATGGACGCCTCAAGCCACGCTGGGGCACTCTCAAAATGTAGCCCGGCCGGCACCACTTGGCGGCGGCCATTCCCGGCCGCCGCGAGTCGCTCCTATCGCTGTGGGGCGATCATTCGCATTTGGCTTTGGCGTGGTGGTCGAAGCCGCCCGCCGCGCCGTTCGTTTTCCAGGTGGCGTGAGCGTCGATCACGTACTTGCCCGGGGGCAGTTCCAGGATGATCGTGTCGGTGCCCGTGGGGCCGTTGAACACGAAGACGTTCGTAGCGATCACTTTCCCGGCGATCGAGACGACCTCGTTGACCGTGTTCCCGGCTGCGTTGGGGAAGCCGCTGTAGTTGAAGACGACCGCGTGACAGCCGATTTCGGTCGTCCCCGAGCCGCCGAGGATGTTCACGATCACCGTGTTTGATGTCTCCGAGACGGGTTTGCCGTCGCCCGGAGGCGGCGTGCCCTTGGCGGTGGCGTTGTTCAGGTAGGGGCCCCGCCGGGTGTCCTTCACCAGCAGGATGTGGTCGCAGGTGTAGGTGCTCGATTCGCCGGGGAGCAGGATGCTCATCCCGGGGCCGCCGGCGAACGAGCCCGGGTCGCACTTGGTGTCGGTGAATTCGCTGAAGGTCAGCGGCACGTTGCCCGTGTTGGTCACGACGACCTCGTATTCGATCATCGCCCCCACGCCCGCCTGGAGCGGCGCCGTCGTGAATTCGCCTTCGCCGTTGATCCGTTGGAGCTTCTGGATCGCGAAGAGAGGTTCGGGCGGCACGACCGTGACGACAGTGTTCGAGGTTTCGTTGCTCGGCGGACCGGTTTCGCCGGTGCCCGTCACGGTGGCCGTGTTCGAGTACGAGCCGATCGCCGTGAGCAGTCGTTCGCAGGTGAAGACGGTCGATTCGCCGGGCGCCAGGAAGGCTTCTCCCGAGCCGCCTGCGATCGTGCCTTCGTCGCAGTGTTCATCGGCGAAGTTGGAGAACTTCAGGGGAACCATGCCGGTGTTTTTGACGATCACCTCGTAGTCCACCGTCTGGCCGATTTTCCCGCTCAGCTGCGAGGTCGTGAAACCTGTTTCGCTCCCTGCGATCTTCTGCAGCTTCTGGACCGAGAACCCCGTCTGGCATCTGACTTTGACGTGATGGTCGAAGCCCCCGTTGACCCCGTTCGTTTTCCAGGTCGCGTGCGCGTCGATCAGATACTTGCCGGGAATCTCGAGGATCGGGAGCGTGTTGGATCCCGTGGGGCCGTTGAAGTGGAAGAAGGCCTGCCCGACAACTTCGCGGTTCACCGTGACGAACTCGCTGACTGTGTTGTCTTCAGCGTTGGCGAAGCCTTCGAAGGTGAAGTTGACGTGGGTGCAGGTGATTTCGGTTTTCCCGATTCCCGATCCTGTGTCGGCCCTGGCGGAAGCGCCGAGCGCCACCATCAGCGAGAGGAGTGCAAGCGCACCAATGGCCAGTCGAAGAGAGCTGCGCGCACTGCGGAGGTGGCGGGTGTTCCTAGCTGCGATCGACATTCAGAGCCCCCTGAGTCGGTCGTTTTTCGCCAAGGCTCCCACACGCCCTGCCGTCGAGGGCCCGAGCCTACAGGAAGCTGAACACGGCGTGTTGAAAGCTTCCCGGGCCTCGAAACGCTTACGGCTCGAGCGGCTCGCGCGTGGAGTGTCCTCGCGCGAGCCGCCCAGCCGTCAAACCAGCAGGCGCTACCGGACCCCGTGGCTCAGCATGGCGAGCTCGACATCGAAAGCGTCCTGTTCCTCACCGATCGCGTTGGGGTGAACCGGGACACCGGTGAGCGAGCCGAGCAGCGGTTCGATCCACCGGGTCCCCACCGGCTGACAGAGGTCGTGGCCTTCACTGGCCTTGAACGTGTCGACGTAGATCGCGCCGTTGGCCTTCGCGCCCGCCTTGAGGCCCTTGTTGCCCTGCTTCTGGACCGTGTTGCGGAACCACTTCAGGTCGCCTTCGGTCCACGGCAGAGCCGTCGGGCAGATGCCGTGAGCGGGGGTGATGTCGGGGTAGCCGACCACGAAGACCTTCGCGTGGGGCGCCAGGACTTTGATTTCCTGGAGAGCTTTTTCGGCCGGGGCTTTGTCTTCCTGGATCTGTTTCGTCACGAAGGCTTCGTACTTGGCCTTGCAGGGCGCCTTGCCCGGCGTGCTCGTGTCCGTTTCCGAGCAGCCCTGGACGAGCGTTCCGAACAGCCCGCCGTCGTTTCCGCCCATGCCGACCGTCACGACTTCAGTCGATTCGCCGAGCGCGTTGAACTGGGGCGGCTGGTCGGGGTGCTGGGCAACGGTGAAGTTCGCCGTCTGGGCGCCTCCACAGCTGACGTCCGTCAGCGAGAGGTTCAGGGCGGCCGCAACGAGGTGCGGGTAGTTCAGAGACGACTGGCCGCAGTCGGCCGGTGCGCCTTCGGCGTAGGGCGTGATGCCCGGGCCGGAGGTGTAGGAGTCGCCCATCGCGACGTATTTGGCACCGGCGGCGCTGGCGCCGGCCGGAAGTGCCGCGCACATGACGCACGCCAGCAGGCCCAGCACGCCGAGCGTGCCGCGGCGTGAAACCTTGCGATCCCTCATCCCAATCCCCTTTGTCCTGTCCGAGGCGACGCCCCGGATCCCCTCTTCCCGTCCACCATCCCGAGTTGCGACACGGTGGACGCTGCCGGGCGACTTTACCAATCCAAAGAGGAGCGGATCGCTCTTCGTCAGAGAGGAAACAAGGAGCCCGCCGGGTGCCCGGAGCCCTCCGCTGCGATGATCGGCGCCGTGCAACGGAACCGAGCTCTGGGAATCCTCGCCGCAGCGGGCGTCCTGCTCGCCGGGTGCGGGAGCAGCAGCTCCTCGAACTCGAGTTCCCCGCCGCACTCCAGCCAGGGCGCATTCTCAGCCTACGCGCGATCGGTGAATCTCCGGGCGGGCGACCTGCCGGGCGGAGCACCGGGATCGACAGAACACGGACACGAAGAACGCGAATCCGGCAGTCAGAGTGCGGTGGCTCGGTGCATTGGCGCTCCCAACCGCCCGCACAATGTCCTGCGGGTCAGCTCGCCGACGCTTGGCGACCCGAAGGCGCTGAACGCCGCCTCATCCGTCTCGACAGACCTCCTCGCCCCCAGCGACCCGAAGGAATTCGCGGCCCGCCGGGCGGCCGACCTGCGCATCTACCGCGGCACCCGAGCAGCCGGCTGCAACGCCGAAGCCCTGCTCGGGAAGCTCCGCAGCCAGGGGCTCCAGCATGCGACGGCGGTGGCTCTGGCGAACCCCCTGTCCGGGCGCAACGGCGCGATCGCCTATCGCGTTCTCCTCAAGGGCGGCCTCCCTCCGACCAACGGGGTGTCGAGGGCGACCCAGGTCTATGTCGATGTCGTGCTCCTGTTCGTGGGCCGGGCGGCGGTCGAGATGGAGATGAGCAACATCCCCACCCCTCCCCCGCTCGCGACCGAGCAGCGCCTCGTGGCGATCCTGCGCGAACGCGCCGAAGCACACAGCTTCTGAGCGCACCAGCGAGATATATTTGGTCAGTAATCGGACCGACTTCAGAGCGGCACCGAGGACAGCCACGGGGGGGTCTGCCTCCTGATTGCACACGTCCAGCAACAGAGGTACCCGGTGTCTGTCCCGTCCGAGCAGAAGGCCCGCGAGAATCGCCTGCGCCGAGCAGCAGCCGTCCAGGGCTTCGCGCTGCGCAAGGCCCGTCGGCGCGATCGCAGGGCGCTGGACTACGGGCAGTACTGGCTGCTGCGGCTGTGGGAGCTCGACCTGCTGCCGGGGGTCGCAGCGCTCGAGGACCCGGAAATCAGGGAGGACTGGCGCGGCCCGTTTGCGTCGCTGGACGACCTCGAAGCCTGGTTGGCCCAGGACCCGGAAGAGCGTCCCGTCATGGCCGACGGCCACCCGGAGGGCCCGGACTGGCTCACGGTGCGAGTCAAGGCTGCCCGCTGGCGGTCGTGATGGCGCCGGGCGACCCAGGCTGAACCTGCCTGCGTCGTTCAAGTGGAGCCCATGTTCGCCCGATCCATTCAGGGCATGAACGTGATCCTCGGAGTCGTCCTGATCCTCAGCGGAGCCCTGATGGTGTTCGCCGGACTGCGCCTGGCGAAGCGCGGCGCCCTCCTCGTCAACGAGGCCGTCGCGCTCTTCTGGATCTATCTGGGCGTCCGCTTCCTGGCCGGCTGAGCGCGGCGGCTCAGACTGTGTCCTGAGGGGACTTCCGGAAGGTCATCGCGTCAACCGCCTGGCCTGAGTCATCTACGAGCCAGCGATAGGTCGCCCAGGCGTCGTCGTGGTAGAGGAACACCTCTTTGTGGCCGTCGGCCGTGAGCATCCCCAGACGGGCGTCATGTTCCTCGGCGAACCGTGCCTGGCCCGGACTTAGGGTCATTCCCTGACCCTGCTGATTCCGCATAACTGAATTGTGCCCCGTCCACGATGGCGTGCATCGGGACCGGCTACCCGCGTTCCTTCCGTACTTCGCCACAGGGATACTGACCGGGTGATGGCTGAGGAGTCCACGACCGACCTGGTCGCCCTGGCACGTAGAAGCATCGAGGTGGAGAGCATGGATGGAGCCGTCGGCTTCTACGCGCCCGACGGGGTTTGGGACGCATCGCCGTGGGGCATGGGCGTCTTCGAGGGCCATGGGGCCATCCGGGGTTTCTTTGAGGACTGGCGCAGCTCGTACTCCGGGATCGACTGGACGGCCGAGGAGATTCGGGACCTGGGCAACGAAGTCACATTCGCCGTGATCTTGCAGAAGGCGAGTGTCGTCGGCAGCACCGCGCCCACTCAGCTTCGCTACGCGGCCGTTACGGAGTGGAGCGACGGGTTGATCGTTCACAACACGACTTACACCGACATCGACGAGGCGCGTGCTGCCGCCGAACGCCTCGCCGGGGAACGTGGGTAGGCCGCGGAGCGTCTATTAGATGTGGTACATGCTCGCGCCGGCCTCGCGCTGCTCGCGCTCGATCACATCGGCGATGGTCGTCTCGGCCAGGACCCGGCGGGCCGAGGCGGCGGCGTCGGCGAATACACCCTGCGAATCGCGGCCGAGGGGGCCGTCGAGCAGCTCGACGATCTCGAGGACTGTCACCGTGGCGGGATCGCGGGCGAAGCGATAACCGCCCTTCACCCCCCTCTGGGAGTTGATGATCCCGGCCCGGCGCAGCACGGCGAACAGCTGCTCAAGGAACTGGACCGGAACGTCGCGGCGGCGGGCCAGCTCGCCGATCGGGACGGGATCGGCCCCGTTGGACCGTCCCAGCTCGGTCAGAGCCAGGACGGCGTAGGGGGACTTGGTGGTGATCGAGATCATCGGGCGCCTGCCCGATGCTACGCAACCGGCTGGATCAGAGCCAGCCCCGCTCGGTTGCAATCAGCACGGCCTGGGCACGGTCGACCGCACCGAGCTTGCCGTAGATGTTGTGGAGGTGGGTGCGAACCGTGCTCGTCGAGAGCGTCAGCTCGTGGGCGATCTGCTTGTAGACCTTGCCCTCGGCGAGACGCTGAAGGACTCCCAGCTCGCGGCCCGAGAGAGGGCACGGGTCGACGTGGCGCTGGCGCTGGACGTTGGCGCTGGGCAGTTCGTACATCACCCGGCGAAGCTCCTGCGGGCCGAGGCCGACGCTGCGGGCGGTCTGCAGCAGCTCGGTCGGGTTGACCCGCTGACCCTGCTCGTAGTGGGCCAGCATGTCGGCCAGGCGAATGAATGCCGCCTCGCCCTCGGCGTCGGGATTGTGGTGGCGCTCGATCGGGCCGGCAACCGAAGCGGGGAGACCCCAGCGACGGACCAGCACGCCGCCCACAAGGGCGTGATCGACACCCAACTCGCGGCGCTCCTGGTGGATCCGCTCCTCAGGTGTCCGTGCTCCGCGGTGGACCTGCGAGGGGTAGCCGGGATAGGCGTGGAGCAGGACAAGCTTGCCGATGTCGTGAAGGAGACTGGTGACGGTCAGGCGGTCGCGGTTCTCATAGCCCACCTCTGCCGCGACGCGATCCGCGGCGTGCTGCGTGGCGAGGGCATGCAGCCTGAAGCGCTCGGGAGCCGCGTCCCAGACACTTGCCCGCTCGAAGAAGTCGAACGTGCGCACCCGTGTGGCCACGGCGCTGACGGTCTGAGGGCTGAGCACGTCCACGGCGGCGACGGCCGTGTCGACCTTTCCCCGTCCACATTCGGCGCGGTTGGCCAGGCGAAGGACGGCGATGATCAGGGCGACGTCGGACTCGACTGCCGAGACGACGTCGGCCGTGGCGACGTGATCCTTGGAGATCACGGTCAGCAAACGGTTGCGGGACTCCGCGAGGGCCGGGAATGCCTCGAGGGCCTCGAAGGCCATCGTCAAACGACGGCCGTGGCCCTCGTTCTGGTGGCGCTCGCCCGGTGCGGCCGCAGCACTGTTCGGGCGCTTCTCGGCCGGGGCCGGACGTCCGGTCTTGACACTGCTCAGTTTCGGTGATGCCTTGGGCTTCTTTGCCGCAGCGGTGGCGTTCATTCCTTGGTTAACCCCTTCCTTGGGTCCATTGGCCATCCAGGCCGTTGATTCCGCGTCAAGGCCCTATCGGCACCGGCGCTCCCCGAATTGAGGGTCTCTTTAGGTTTTTTTCGAATCGAGTGCCCGATCGATCCGAATCAGCGCCTCGTCGCGGCCCAGGAGGGCCAGACTCTCGAACATTCCCGGCGAGATCGTCGAGCCGGAGATCGCCACGCGAAGGGGCTGGTAGACCTGGCGGGGCTTGGCGCCGCGACGCTCGATGACACCGCTCAGGGCGCTCTCGATCGTGGCCTCGTCGAAGGGGTTGCAGCCGGCCAGCGCGTCGCGTGCATCGGCAAGCGCCGCGAGGCCATCCTCGGTGAGCCACTTCTCCCGCGCCGCTGGATCGTCGACCGGGCCGTCGACGAGGGAGCCGGCCAGTGGCCAGAAGTCCGCCAGGGTGTGGATCTTCTCCTGGCTGATCCGCGCAAGCTCACCCAGATCGGGGCGGCCGGTGAAGGCCTCAAGGCGCTCTGTGAGCTCGGCCGGTGGGAGCGCTCGGATGTACATCCCGTTCATCCAGCGCAGCTTCGTCTCGTCGAACCGGGCCGGATTGCGGCTCACGCGCTCGAGCGTGAAGCGCTTGACGAGCTCCTCGGTCGAGAGGATGGTGCTGTCGTCACCGGCGCCCCAGCCGAGCAGAGCCAGATAGTTGCGTACGGCCTCCGGCAGGTAGCCCGCATCGCGCAGCTCCTGCACCGAGGCGGCCCCATGGCGCTTTGAGAGCTTCTTGCCGTCCGGGCCGTGCAGGAGCGGCAGATGGGCGTAGAGCGGCGGATCGGTGTCGGGGCCGAACCCGATCTCCCGCGCCGCCTCGAGCACCAGCAGCTGCTTGGGCGTGTTCGAGAGGTGGTCCTCCCCACGCACGACGTGGGTGATCGCCGCATCGAGATCGTCGATGGCGACGGCGAAGTTGTAGAGCACCGATCCGTCGGCACGGGCGATCACCGGATCGTCCATGTGGACGTGCTCGAAGGTCGTGTCTCCCCTGACCGCGTCGTGGACCACGGTCGATCCCTCGTTCGGAACGCGCAGGCGAACGGCCCCGGAGCCCTCGTCCTCGCCGCGATAGCCCCGCTCGGCGCCGTGCAGCTCCTTGTAGGCCCGGACGTCCTCGGCAGTCGCGGTGGTGCGATAGGCCCGGCCCTCGCCCAGCAGTGCCTGGAGTGCCTCCTGGTGGCGCTCGGTGCGGTCGGTCTGCATGACCGGGCCCTCGTCCCAGTCGATCTCCAGCCAGCGCAGCGCGTCGAGGATCTGCTCGATGTTCTCGGGTGTCGAGCGCTCCCGGTCGGTGTCCTCGATGCGCAGCAGCAACGTTCCGCCCTCATGGCGGGCAAGGAGCCAGTTGAACAGGGCCGTCCGGGCGCCGCCGATGTGCAGGGCCCCGGTCGGGGAGGGCGCGAAGCGGACTCTCATCAGACCATTGTGATCGCCCCGGCGCCGGGAGGACCTCGCGGTGCCTGTCCATCCCCTGACCCGGCACTCAGGCCCGAGGTCGTTTCTGCCGATTCTGAGGGTGGTGCCTGGTCTCCCTCTGAGCCGCCTGATGCCTCGGCGCATCTCCACCCAGCCCGCCCTGGCGACGGGTTTCTGGGCAATCGCTCTGATGATCGCCCTGCTGGCTGCACATGCCGTGTTCGATCTCGGTGGGCGTCCGAGCGACGGATTCTTCAAGGACTACCTCTATACGGTGATCGAGTTCGCGGCTGTGGCGATCGCCCTGGCGCGGGTGATCCGCCGGCCGGAGAACCGCCTGGCATGGGGACTGATCACCGCCGGACTGCTCGTCTGGGCCGCCGGCGACCTGGTCTGGGCGGTCTGGCTCAACAACCTCGCCGAACCGCCCTACCCCTCGATCGCCGACGCGCTCTATCTGCTGATGTACCCACTGATCTATGCCGGTCTGCTGATGCTGATGCGGGCCCACTTCCGCCATGCGGGAGCGGCCGTCTGGCTGGACGGGCTCATCGTCGGCCTCACGACCGCGGCGATCGGAGCGGCGCTGATCTTCCCCGATGTCCTGGCGAGCAGCACCGGCGGCACGGCAGCCGTGACCGTCAGCCTGGCCTACCCCGTGGGCGACTTCCTGCTGCTCGTCTTCGTGGCCCTGGGGTTCACCCTGTCGGGCTGGCGCCCCGGCAGGCAGTGGCTCCTGATGGGACTGGGACTGGCCGTCTCGGCCGGGGCGGACATGATCTTCGTCTACCAGGAGGCAAAGGGCACCTATGTGCCGGGGCGGATCCTGGACACCGCCTGGCCCGCCTCTATGGCGCTGATCGCGCTGGCGGCCTGGCAGCCTGCGCCCCAGCGCGTCTCCTCACGCTCCGCCGGGCACGCGATATTGCTGCCGGCCGGCTGCGGACTGCTCGCCTTCGGCCTGCTGGTGAGCGCCGGGCTCCACCCTCTCACCCACCTCGCTCTGGGGCTTGCGGCGGGCGCCGTATTCGTGTCAGGGCTGCGAGGCGCGCTGACGTACATCGAAAACGGCCGCATGCTCACCCGCCAGACGCACGACGCCGTGACCGACATGCTCACCGGCCTGTCAAACCGCCGCCGGCTGATCGGCGACCTCGGGCAGGCCGTGCGGCGCTCGGCGCAGGGACAGGATGCGACGCTCGCCTTCTTCGACCTGAACGGCTTCAAGAACTACAACGACACCTTCGGACACCGGGCGGGAGATGAGCTTCTGGCGAACCTGGGCCACGCACTGGCGGGATCGGTCCAGGGCCACGGGGCCGCATACCGGCTGGGAGGCGATGAGTTCTGCATCCTGCTGGAGGGACGATTCCCCGCCGGGGACGCCGTCATCGCCCGCGCGCGGGCGGCTCTGACCGAGCAGGGCAGCGGCTTCACGATCAGCGCCTCGTGCGGCGTCGTGGCGATCCCCGAGGACGCGGCGAGCGTCACGGCCGTCCTGAGCCTCGCCGACGAGCGGATGTACTCCGAGAAGGGCACTGGCGGCCGGGGGCCCCTCGCTCAGACGCAGAACGTCCTGCTCCAGCTGCTGACCGAGCGCGAACCGAGCCTGCGCAGCCACGTCCGCGACGTGGGCGACCTCGCTGTGGCGGTCGGGCGCAAGCTGCAGCTGGACTCCGAACAGCTCGACGAGCTCCGCCGGGCCGCTGAGCTGCACGACATCGGCAAGCTGGCGATTCCGGAAGAGATCCTGCAGAAGCCCGGCCCTCTCACCGAGAGCGAGTGGCGCTTCCTCCATCAGCACACGGTCATCGGGGCACGGATCCTGAACGTCGCACCGGCGCTCAGGACCGTCTCGGATCTTGTGCGTTCGAGTCACGAGCGCTGGGACGGTACGGGCTATCCCGATCATCGGGCCGGTCTGGCGATCCCGCTGGGAGCGCGCATCATCGCGGCCTGCGATGCCTACGACGCGATGATCTCCGACCGGCCCTACCAGGTGGCCCGCTCACCCGAGGAGGCGGTCGCCGAGCTCAGGCGCCATGCCGGCACCCAGTTCGATCCGGAGATCGTCCCGGTGCTGTGCGAGGTCCTCGAGACGATCAGCCTCGAACCATTCGTGGCCGAGCCCCGCGAGGAGCTGGCCGACCCGCACCGCTGAGGCGCCGCCGGAGCGCTCATAATCGGCCGCCATGCTGATCGGCGCACATGTCTCCCCGGCCGGCGGCCTTGCCAAGGCGATCGAGCGCGGCGCCGAGCGCGGCTGCCGCTCGATACAGATCTTCAACCAGTCGCCACGAATGTGGAAACCGACGGCCTATGGCGAGGAGGACTTTGCGGCCTTTCGCGAGGCGAGGTCCAAGAGCCCTGTCAAAGCCGTCCTGATCCATGCCGTCTACCTGCTGAACTGCGCCAGCGAGGACCCTGAAATCCGCGCCAAATCTCTCGCATCGCTGACCCATTCGCTGCTTGTCGGCGACGGGATCGCGGCTACAGGGGTCGTGCTGCACCCGGGCTCGGCCAAGACCGGTGACCCGGGCAAGGCGATCGCCCGGGCCGGCGCGACGATCCGCGAGGCTTTGGCCGAGAGCGACTCGTGCCAGTTGCACCTCGAGAACACAGCCGGGGCCGGCGGCACGCTGGGCCGCTCCCTGCAGGAGCTCGCGGATCTCGTCGAGGCGGCCGGAGGCGATCAGCGGCTGGGTGTCTGCCTGGACTCCTGCCATCTGCTGGCCTCGGGCTATGACATCCGCACGAACGCCGGGATGGATGCTGTCGTGCGCGAGGCCCGCAGGCGGATCGGCTCCGGCAGGATCCGGTCGCTCCACCTGAACGACTCCCAGACTCCCCTGGGCTCGAACCGAGACCGCCACGCCGACGTCGGAGAGGGCGAGCTCGGCGAGAAGGGCTGCGCCGCGTTTCTCTCGGCACCGGGGCTTCAGCGCCTGGCCTGTGTTCTCGAGACCCCGGGCGAGAACCGTGAAGGCCCGACCCGCGAGGAAGTCCTCCGCGTTGTCGAGCTTCACCGCCGGGCCGTGGCGAAGCGCCGCCGCGCCTGACTCGAGCCGGGCGCTCAGCCGGTGGCGGTGGAGGGCAGCGCCGGCGAGAGCGCCTGTTCGAGCTCGGCCAGCAGTGTCGGCGTGTGAGCGACGCGGAAGCGCTCGCCGAGGCGGACCCGCCGCGTTCCCGCGGAGGTGTCGATGTCGATCAGCACCTCTGCCGCTCCGGGGAAGTCCTCGATCGCCTGCCGGAGATCCTCGAGGGCATCGGTCGAGAGGCTGGCTGCAGTGACCCGGAGGTGGACCGGCTTGGCCTTCGCCGCCGAGGATGCAGCGGCCTGCTCGGCCCTGCTTTTTGCCCGCTCGATCTCCTCGGGGGTTGGCGCGAACCGCTGAACGCTCTGCACGACAAGCGAGGTGGCCCCTGCCTCCTTGTGGTCGACCCGTCCCTTGACGAGCACGACCTCGTCGGCCACCAGGATGGCCTCGTTCTCCGCCAGCGCCTTGCCGAAGATCAGCATCTCGACCGACCCGGCGAGATCGTCGAGCATCGCGAACATCATGTGATCCCCGTTGCGGGTGCGGATCTTCTTGGTCTCGGTGATGATCCCGCCGACGGTGACCATGTCCTTGTCTCGCCTGTCCGCCAGCGAGGAGATCGGGCAGTCAACCTTCGCCCTCAGCGCCTCTTTCAGCGGCTTGAGGGGGTGGGCCGAGACGAACAGGCCGATCGCTTCCTTCTCGGCCGCCAGCAGCTCGGGCTGATCGAACTCCTCCATCGGGATCGGCGGATGCACCGGGCGCCCGAGGCCCATACCCGCCGGGCTGCTCTGCGCTGAGGCGTCACCGTCGCCTTCCTGAAGGTCGAAGATCGAGCCCTGCCCGATAAGCGCGTCCTGCTGGAGCTTCTGCCCCGCGGCCTGAGCCTGCTCGAGAACTTCCAGCATGCCCTTGCGGCTGGCGCCGGTCGAGCCGAGCGCGCCGCACTTGATCAGAGCCTCGATCGCCTTCTTGTTGACCATCCGCCCGTCGACCCGCTCGCAGAAGTCCCACAGCGAGGTGAACTCCCCGCCCTCGGTGCGGGCGCGTTTGATGGCCTCGACGGCCTGGTAGCCGACGCCCTTGACCGCGTCCAGCCCGAAGCGGATGCAGCCGACAAGGCCCTTCGAGCTGGGCGGCCCGACCGTGAACTCGTGGTCTGAGAGGTTGACGTCCGGCGGGAGGATCTCGATCCCCATCTCCTCGCAGCGGGCCACGAAGAACGGGACCTTGTCCTTGGTGGACATCACCGAGGAGATCAGCGCCGCCATGTACTCAGCCGTGTAGTTCGCCTTCAGCCAGGCAGTCCGGTAGGCGATCAGGCCGTAGCAGGCAGCATGGGACTTGTTGAACGAGTAATCGGCCGACTTTTCGTTGGTCTGCCAGAGGAACTCGATCACCTCGGGTTTGGTGCCGGAGGCGCGGCAGCCCTCGACGAACTCGGGCTTCAGGGCCGCCATCGCCACGCGGTTCTTCTTGCCGATGGCCTTGCGCAGATCGTCCGCCTTGGCGCCCGAGAAGCCGCCCAGCTCCTTGGAGATCTGCATGGCCTGCTCCTGATAGAGGATCACCCCGTTGGAGGACTCGAGGATCGGCCGTAGTCGCTCATCGGGATAGGAGATCGACTGGGGGTTCTGCTTGCCCTTGGCATAGACGGGGATCTGATCCATCGCGCCGGGGCGATAGAGGGCGTTGAGCGCCACCAGATCGTTGAATTCGTCGGGCCGGACCTTCTTCAGCGCCTCGCGCATCCCCTCGGACTCGAACTGGAACACGCCGATCGAATCCCCGCGGGCCAGCATCTCGTAGGTTCGCTCGTCGTCCAGCGGGACCTTGGTCCAATCGGGGCGCTCCCCGCTCGAGCGCTCGATGATGTCCAGGGCGTCCTCGATCACGTCGAGGTTGCGCAGCCCAAGGAAATCCATCTTGAGGATGCCGATCTCCTCAATCGGTTTCATCGAGAACTGGGTGACGGTGCGATAGATCCGCTCGCCGTTCTCATCCGTCCCGGCATCCGCCAGCTGCAGCGGGACTATGTCCGTCAGGGGCCTGTCGGCGATCACTACGGCCGCCGCATGGATCGAGGAGTTGCGGACGATCCCCTCGAGGCCCTTGGCCACATCGATGATCTGTTTGGCGGCCGGTTCCTCGTCGTAGGCCTTGCGCAGCGGCTGACCGTTCTTCAGGCAGTCCTCGAACGAAGGTGCACGGCCCATGATCGGGTCGGGAATCAGCTTGGCCAGGCGGTCGCCCGTGCCGTAGTCGTGCCCAAGCACTCGGGCGGCGTCGCGGGTCGCCGCCCGGGGAAACATCTTGCCGAACGTGACGATCTGGGCGACCGACTCGCGGCCGTACTTCTCGGTCACGTAGCGCATCACCCGCTCGCGGCCGCGGACGGAGAAGTCGATGTCGATATCGGGCATCGACACGCGCTCGGGGTTGAGGAAGCGCTCGAACAGCAGGTCGTAGCGAAGCGGGTCGACGTCGGTGATCGACAGGCAGTAGGCGACGATCGAGCCGGCCGCCGAGCCTCTCCCGGGGCCCACGGCGATCCCGTTCTCCTTGGCGTAGCGGACGAAGTCCCAGACGATCAGGAAGTAGGCGTTGAAGCCCATCCTGTCGATCACGTCGAGCTCCATCTCCATCCGCTCGAGCGCTGCCGCCGGCGGCGGGTCCCCGTAGCGCATGCGCAGGCCCTCGGCGACGCGTTCGCGGAGGTATCCGCGCTCCTCCACGCCGTCCGGGGTCGGGTAGCTGGGGATCAGCTGCTTGCCCAGCTCGATCTCCACGGAGCAGCGCTCGGCGATCTCCAGCGTGCTCTCGATCGCCTCGGGCCACTCGGCGAAGGCGCTGTGCATTTCGGCGCTGTCGCGGAGGTAGAACTCGTTCGTTTCGAAGGTCATCTTTGGCGCCGCGATGGTGCTCTTCGTCTGAACGCAGAGCAGCGCCGTGTGGTGGTCGTAGTCCTCGCGGCGCAGGTAGTGCACATCGCCCGTGCCGACCAGGCTGCCGCCCATCTCCCGGGCGATCCGGACGATCCCCTCGTTGCACTTGTCCTGCGGCGCCAGGCCGTTCTTCTGGACCTCGAAGTAGACGTTCTCCGAGCCGAAGATCCGCACAAGGTCGTCTGCGTGCGCCCGGGCTTCCTCCAGTTTGTCCTCGAGGAGGCGCTGACAGAAGCGCGAGGCCAGGCAGCCCGTCAGGGCGATCACTCCGCTGGAGTGCTTCTGGACCTGGGCGAGGTCGACGGTCGGCTTGCCCCGCTGCAGGCCCTCGAGGAAGCCGGCCGAGGAGAGCTTGACCAGGTTCCGGTAGCCCTCATCGTCGGATGCCAGGAGCGTCAGGTGGTTGCGCTCGGTCCGGCCGGTGGCGGTGTGGTCGTCCACCAGGTAGATCTCGCAGCCGACGATCGGCTTCACGCCGTGGGCTTTACAGGCCTTGTAGAGCTCAACGGCGCCGTTCATGACTCCGTGGTCGGTCAGCCCCAGAGCCGGCTGGGAGAACTCGGCGGCCCGCTTGGCCAGCGCCTCGATCTTGCAGGCGCCATCGAGCAGCGAGTACTCGGAGTGGACGTGGAGATGGGCGGCGGAGGGAGTGCTCACGGGTACTGCATGCTAGGCGCCCGAGCGGCGGAGACTCAGAGCCCGCGCCGCTGTTTGCGGCGATAACGAATGCGCCCCAGGAGGGTCATCGTGTGCTTGTGCGGCGGCGGTGGGGGCGATGCGACCGAAGGCTCGGCGATCGCCTCCCCGTCCTCCTCCGACGCGGGCTCTCCCTCCCTCGGCGCAACAGCTTCAGGGCCCTGCGGCGCACGCGGCATCGGCCGTCCCAGACCTGAGCCGGGGTCTCCATCCGGCTCCTCCGCGGACGGGCCCGCCGCGGTCTCGGCCGTCTCCGGCAGCACGTCCGCACGAGCTCGCAGCCGCTCGACCGCGGCGGCGAGCGCGTCGGCCATCTCGGCGCCACGCTCCTCGGTCAGGATCTTGTCCGAGGCGGTCGGAGCCGCAGCCGGCGGCACGCGCGGCGGGACCGGCGGGGCCGGGCGGGGAGTGCTGCGCAGCGCTCCGGCGAGCCTGCCGACGATCCCCTTGACGTCGCCAAGGGTCCCCTCCATCCTGCGATGTCCCTCGTGGATGGCGGCGAGCTCCCGTTCGGTCTGTTCGCGGGCGCTCCGCTCCGCGCGAAGGCCCGCCGAGATCTCCTCGGTGCGCCGCTCGAGCTCGACCACGCGCGCCTGAAGCTCCGTCTCGGCCCGGCTCAGCGCGGCGCGCTCGGACGCCGCCGCATGCTCGGCCTCGGCAAGCTGGCGCTGGAGTTCCTCGACCCTGGCCGTGAGCTCCCGCGTATCATGCTCGTCCGCTCCCAGGCGCTCGCTCAGACGGCGCAGCTCGTCACGCTCCTGGCGCTCGGTCCCGACGAGCCGGTCCTCGGCCTCGACGCGCAGCTGCTGCTCGGCGTACTCGCGCTGCTTGACCCGGCGCAGCTCGGCCTCGCGCTCCTCGGCGGCTGTCTTCTCCGCCTCGATCAGGCCGGCCATCCTGCGCTGGTCCTCCTCCGCCTCGCGCAGGCGCTGCTGCAGGCTGGCGACGTGGCGTTCGAGGGTCTGAACGGTCGCTTCGGCAGCCTCGGCCCGCCGCGTCAGGGCGGCCTCGCCGCTCTCGGCGGCCCGGCGCGCGCGGCGTTCGGCCAGGAGGTCACCATCGCCTCCCCGGCCGCGGCTCTCGCCGATACCCGGTGTCTCGCTTTCCTCGACCATCGTTCTGAGAGGAACTTAGGGGCCCGCTCGGACGTCCCGCAGGGGCCCTGGTGATCTATGGTGGCAGCCGATGACTTCGTCTGAGACATGGGACCCCGATGAGCGCGACTGGCGCCTGAGAGCCGACCTCGGGCCGTCCCCCTCCCACGGCTTCCTCGCGGGGCTCGTCGAGCATGTAAAAGACCCGGCGGTCATGTCCGAGCTGAAATCAGCGGTCGCCGCCGATGCCGTGGTCACCCATGACGGAAACCGCCTGTTCGCCTACGCCGCCGGACGGGAAGGCATCGAGCGCGCCCGCCAGGCCATCCAGGCCGTGCTCGACCGTGATGGGATCACGGCCGAGTTGAAGCTCGATCACTGGGATGAGGCCCTCGATGACTGGGTCGATCCCGATGACAACTCGCCCAAACAGGTCCGCGAGCGCGAGGCAGCCATGGCGCCCTCGACCCGCACGCTTGTCTCACGTGCCGGAAAGTGGGTGCGAGAGGAACTCGAGCAGTCGATGCAGATCTGGGCGCAGGAACTTGAGATTCAATGCGAGGTGATCGAGCAGCACCCGCATCTGACGGGCGACCAGGTTGCCTTCACCATCACCGGGCCGGCTCGCAAGCTGGATGAGTTCGAAGCGGGTCTGCGAGCCGAGGAGGCCGCCACGATCCGAACCGAGCGCCAGGTGATGATCAGCCCGCTCTGAGCGGGTAGGTGCTCAGCCGGGGCGCTTGGCGATCGCGGCCAGCGCCGCGAAGAGGAGAACGCTGAGCAGACCGGCCGTGAGAATGCGGCGCCGCGAGGGGAGCTTGCGGCGCAGATACCACTTGCCGCCGTGCCAGACGGCCATCCCGACGAGCCTCTCGGTGTTCGATGTCATGCCTCTCCCTCTACCCCGGGGCGATCCTCGTTACGCAGCCTCCAGGCCATCCGGGACTGCAGTGAGAAGAGCTCGATGAAGCCAGGCGAGGCGGTCTGCGAGAAGAGCCCCCCGGACTCCGAGAAGGAGGCCAGCGAGGCGTCATAGACGGCGTTGGGGGATGAGCGCGTGACGACACGGGCGTGGCCCTTGTAGAGCCTGATGCCGATCGTCCCGGTGACCTGCTCGTTGACCCGCTCCATGTAGGCGTCGATGTCGTCGCGCAGGGGCTCCCACCAGAGGCCGGCATAGACGAGGTAGCCCCACTGGCGGTCGAGGTCGCCCTTGAACTGGTTCTGATGGATCGTGCAGACGAGGCGCTCGAGCTCTTTGTGCGCCGGGAGGATCAGCGCGGCGGCGGGCGCCTCGTAGATGTCGCGAACCTTCAGGCCGACGATCCGGTCCTCGATGTGGTCGATGATCCCCACACCGTGGCGCGCCGCGATCTCGGCGCATGCTTCGATCAACTCGACGAGGCCCATGGCCCGGCCGTTCAGCGCGACGGGGACACCCTTCTCGAACGTCAGCTCGACCGTCTCGGCCTCATCAGGTGCCTCCTCGGGCCTCGTGACCAGCTGAAAGACGTCGTCGTCGGGGGCGTGGTCGAGGTCCTCGATCCACTTGCCCTCCGAGGAGCGGCCCCAGAGGTTGTCGTCGATCGAATAGGGGGCAGCCTCGGTGCCCCCCTTGACGGGGATGCCGTGCTCGCGGGCGTAGGCGATCTCCTCCTCGCGGCCCATCTGCCAGGAGCGCACCGGCGCGATCACCTTCAGCTCCGGCGCCAGCGTCGCGATGGTCGCCTCGATCCTCACTTGGTCGTTGCCCTTGCCGGTGCAGCCGTGGGCGATCGTGTCGCAGCCGCTGGCCCGGGCATGCTCGACGGCCAGCTTTGCGATCAGCGGGCGCCCCAGGGCGGTGAACAGCGGGTACCCGTCGCCGTAGACGGCGTTGGCCCGGATCGCCGGCAGGAGATACTCGGCGGCGAATTCCTCTCGGGCATCGACGACATGGCACTCCAGCGCGCCGAGCTGACGGGCCTTGCCTTCGATCACCTCGTAGTCCTCCCCGGGCTGGCCCAGGTTCACCGTCAGGCAGACGACCTCGGCTTTGTAGGAGTCCTGGATCCACTTGAGCATGACGCTCGTGTCCAGCCCTCCGGAGTAGAGCAGCAGGACCCGGTGGACCTGCTCGGGGTCGGCCTCGTAGGAGGCGGTCCTCGTCTGGGGGATCGATTGCTCGTCGGACACGGCCGCGTACGCTACTGGCCCTGCCCGCCCGCCGCACCCGCGGGTCCCCGGGCGTCCTGGCCGGCGCCTCGCGGGCGTTCCATCAGCGGGTAGCGGAGCGGGCCGACCCGGAAGCCCAGACGTTCGTAGACGCCCTCGGCGTCGGCTGTGTGCAGGATCCAGTGGACGTTGGGTGCACCGGCCCCTTCGATCATCTCGCGGACCAGCTCGACCCCCAGGCCCCGCCCCCGGTGGGGCTCGAGGACATAGACGTCGGCCATGTAGGCCATCGTGACCCCGTCGGTGATGGCTCTCGCGAAGCCGACCTGGTGGCCGTCCAGGTAGAGGCCCACGACGCGCCGCGAGCCCGCGATCGTGCCGAGCACCCGCTCGCGGCTGCGCCCGCGGCCCCAGTAGGACTCCTGGCTTATGAAGTGGTGGATCGCATCGACGTCCAGACGCTCGGGGTCGTCGTCGAGCTCGTAGCCGCCTGCCAGCTCCCGTCGCAACGCTCAGCCCTCCAGAGCGCCCTTGAGCCTGTCGAGTCCCTCCTGAATCTCTGCCTCCCCGATCGTAAGCGGCGGCAGCAGCCGCAGCGTGTCGGCGCCGGTCGCATTCAGGACCAGGTGCTCCTCGAGCAGCGCTCGCCGGGCGACGTCGGGCGCCGCCAGGTCAAGCTCGCAGGCAAGCATCAGCCCCCGTCCCCGGACGGAGGTGACGTGCGGCAGGGCTTCCAGGCCCTCGGCCAGCCTGGCGCCGTTCTCGAGCACCGCCTCGAGCAGGGCCGGCTCCGAGGTCACCTCGAGTGCCGCCAGGGCCCCGCTGCAGACGACCGGTCCTCCCGCGAAGGTCGAGCCGTGGTCGCCCGCGACGAGGACGTCGGCAAGGCGCTCGCCGGTGATCAGGGCGCCGATCGGCAGCCCCCCTCCGAGCGCCTTCGCGACCGTCATCGCGTCCGGGATGACCCCGGTCTGCTCGTAGGCCCAGAGCGTCCCCGTGCGGCCCATCCCGGTCTGGATCTCGTCGAAGATCAGGGCCGCGTCGTGCTCGTCACAGGCCGCCCGGGCGGCGCGCAGGACCTCCTCGGAGAGGACATGGACACCGGACTCGCCCTGGATCGGCTCGAGCAGCACCGCCGCCGTGTTCGCGCCGACGGCCGAGATGATCGCCTGGGGGTCCGGTGCGACCGCGTGGAAGCCCGGCACCAGCGGGGCGAATGGAGCCTGCTTTGCCTCCTGGGGCGTCGCCGAGAGCGCGCCATAGGTCCGCCCGTGAAAGGCGCCCTGGATGACGAGGACGTCTCCCCCGCGCTTGGCCTTGCGAGCGAGCTTCAGGGCGGCCTCGACCGCCTCGGCGCCGGAGTTGCAGAAGAAGACCTTGCCGCCCAGACTCGATGAGGACAGCCGCTCGGCCAGGAGCATGCCGGGCTCGGTGTAGAAGAGGTTGCTGGTGTGCATCAGGCGGCCTGCCTGCTCGCGGATCGCGGAAACGATGGCCGGGTGGCAGTGGCCCAGGCTGGTGACCGAGATGCCGCAGAGGAAATCCAGGTACTCGTTGCCCTCGGAGTCCCATAGCCGGGCCCCCTCGCCCCGCACGAACTCGACCGGCTGGCGAGCGTAGGAGCCGATCACGTTCTCGGACTCCAGCCGCTGAAGCTCGGCCAGGCTCATGGGGCTTCCTCGATCTTGGTGCCGATCCCTGCGTCGGTGAACAGCTCGAGCAGCAGCGAGTGAGGCGTGCGGCCGTCGAGGATGTGGGCCGCGCTGACGCCGTCGTCGATCGCCCTGACGCAGGCCTCGAGCTTCGGACGCATCCCTCCCTGCAGAGCGGGGAGCGCCTCGCGGACCTGTGCGGCGCCGGCCTGCCCGATCAGGCTCGCCGGGTCGGCCGGGTCGGCCAGCCAGCCGGGCACGTCGGTCAGGAAGACAACCTTGTATGCGCCAAGCGCCCCGGCGACGGCGCCGGCGGCCTCGTCGGCGTTGACGTTGTAGGAGTTGCCCTCGCGGTCGGCCCCGACCGAGGCGATCACCGGGATGTAGTCGAGCGCGATGTGCTCGATCACCCCGACGTTGACCCGGTCTATCTGACCGACGAATCCGATGTCCTCGCCGCCGGGAGCGCTGCGCCTGGATACGCGGAACAGAGATCCATCATCCCCGCACAGACCCACCGCCGGCTGACCGTGGCGCTGCAGGCGAAGGACGATCTCCTTGTTGACCTTGCCGACCAGAACCATCTTGGCGACCTCGACCGTCGTCGCATCCGAGACGCGCAGGCCGCCGACGAACTCGACCGGCAGCCCCAGGCGCTCCATGTAGCCGGTGATCTCCGGCCCGCCTCCGTGCACCACGATCGGGTTCAGCCCGACGTACTTGAGCAGGACCACATCCCGGGCGAACTCCTCCCGCAGTGCCTCGTCCTCCATCGCCGCCCCGCCGTACTTGATCACGACCGTCTTGCCATGGAACTCCCTGATGTAGGGAAGCGCCTCAAGGAGTGTTCCGACGTCACGCATGGCTGCCTCTCTAAGTCGTGTAGTCCGCGTTGATGGTCACGTACTCATGGGAGAGGTCGGAGAAGAAGAGCTCCGTCTCGGCTCCCTCTCCGGGCAGGCCGATCTCGTATTCGACCTCATCCCGGGCCACGGCCTTCGCGAGTTCCGGCTCGTCGTACGGGATCGCCGCCCCGGCCGAGCAGACCTGAATCCCCTCGATCGAGACGTCCACCGCCAGTGGCGAGGTCCCGGGCAGCGCCGCGCCGACAGCCTGGACGATCCGGCCCCAGTTCGGGTCGCCGCCGTGCAGGGCTGCCTTCACCAGCGGCGAGTTGCCAACGGCCCTGGCGGCCGCCTCCACCGCATCGGGGTGCCCCCCGCGGACGATGACCCTCGCGGCGCGCCCTGCTCCCTCCCCGTCGACGACCATCATCACGGCCAGCTGGCGCAGCAGCGCGTCAAGAGCCTCGCCGAACCTCAGCTCGTCCTCGCTCTCGGGCACGATCTCGACGCCGCTCGAGCCCGAGCACATCAGGATTGCCGTGTCGTTGGTCGAGAGCTGGCCGTCAACCGAGGCCCGGTCGAAGGAGCGCTTGACGCACACGCCCAGCAGCAGGTCGGCTGTCTCGGGTCGCAGGGCCGCGTCGGTCTGGATGAAGCAGAGCATCGTCGCGAAGCGGGGGGAGATCATCCCGGCGCCCTTGCACTGCGCCGTCAGACGGACCGTGCCCGAGGGCAGCTCCACCTCGAGGTTGGCCCGCTTCTCGAACGCGTCGGTCGTCTGGATCGCCTGCTGGAAGGCGGAGTCACCCGCGGCGTCGAGCTCGCTCCGCGCCTGGAGGATTCCCTTGAGGACCGAGTCGACCGGCAGGTGGTGGCTGATCGCACCGGTCGAGGCGAGCGCCACGACCGCCGGATCGACCCCTGCCGCCATCGCCGCCGCACCCTGGGTCTTGGCGGCATCGTCCAGCCCTCGCCGGCCGGTGGCGGCGTTGGCGCAACCCGAGTTCACCAGCACCACCTTCAACTCTGAGAGCCGGCAGCGCTCGCGCGTCACCAGCACCGGTGCGGCAGCGGTGCCCGAGTCGGTGAACCGCGCCGAGCTGACGGGATTCTCAGCGTCGCAGACGAGCAGTCCCACATCTGCTCGGCCGCTCTCCTTCAGCCCGGCGGCCACTCCGGCGGCGCGGAACCCCGCGGGCAGCCCCGAATCGGCGCCCGGCTCGCGAACGTGCGGCGGCGCGGGAACCCAGCGCGAGCGGAAGAAGGGCTCGGACGGGCTCATCGCAGCCCTTCCGTCTCGGGCTTGGAGAACATCACGTTGAGGTTCTGAAGCGCCTGTGAGGAGGTGCCCTTCCAGAGGTTGTCGATCGAGGAGAAGACGAGCACCTTCCCCGTGTGCGAGTCCGCCGCGGCGAACAGCCGGCAGAAGTTCGTCGCCAGCACCTCGCGCGTTCCGGGAGGGCTGTCAGCCACCTCGACGAACGGCTCGTCCGCATATGCCACCCGGTAGAGCTCGGCCAGCTCCTCCTCGGAGACCGGACGGGTGGGTGTGACGTAGCAGGCCGCCTGCTCGCCCTGGTCCAGCGGGACGAGGGAGGCTTGGAACTGAACGCGGATGTCGGGTTTCGAGGGATCCAGGTAGACGAGCTGCTCCTCGATCTCCGGCGTGTGCCGGTGAGCGGCGACCTTGTAGGGGAGGATGTTCTCGCCCGCCATCGACAGGTGGGTCGTCTCGTCGAACGCCCGCCCCGCTCCCGATATGCCCTGCTTGGCGTCGACGACCACATCCGCGATCAACCCGGCCCGTGCCAGCGGTGCCAGGGCGAGGACGGTCGCTGTTGGGTAGCAGCCGGGATTGGCCACGATCGCGGCCCCCGCGATCGCCTCGCGGTGAAGCTCGGTGAGGCCGTAGGCGGCCAGCTCAAGCAGCTCGGGCCTCGGGTGGGCGCCGTACCAGCGCTCGTAGGTCTCGAGGCTCCGCAACCGGAAGTCGGCGCTCAGGTCGACCACCCGGGCGCCCCGCTCCAACAGGGTCGCGACAGTGGGCGCGGCGGCGGCATGCGGGTAGGCCACGACTGCCGCGTCAAGTCCCTCGAGCGCATCGGGATCGAGCTCGGCGATAGTGAGCGGGACGCGGTACCGGGGATAGAGGTCCTGGAGGGTCCTCCCCACCTCCGAGCGCCCCGTCACGCCCGTCAGCTCGAACCCCGGATGGTTCCAGAGCAACTGCGCCGCAAGGGCGCCGGCGAATCCCGTCGCGCCGGCCACCAGGACCCGCGGCGAGCCCGGTGCGAACTCCTGACCGGCGGCGCTAGCCACGGAGCTCGCCCCCCAGCCCGCCCAGCGCCTCCACGATCTTCTCCCGGACCGGCGCGACGTCCTCGTCGGTCAGGGTGCGCTCGAGGCTCCGGAACGAGAGCGCCAGGGCCAGGGAGCGCCGTCCCTCGCCCACCTGCGAGCCCGAGTAGACATCGAAGATCTCAGCGTCGTCCAGCATCTCCCCGCCCGAGCGCTTCACCGCGTGCAGAACATCCCGCGCGGAGATCTCAACCGGGAGTGTCACGGCGAGGTCCTGGCGCAGCACAGGGAAGGCCCCGAAGGCTTTGAACATGACGACCTCCGGTACGACCGCGGCGAGCTTGCCCAGGTCGACGGCAAAGGCCGCCGTGCGCTCGAGATCCCAGGTGGCCGCCACCAACGGGTGGATCTCACCGACGAAGCCGAGCATCACCGACTCGGAGCCCGGGCCGCGGGCGAGCACGGCGGCGCTGCGCCCGGGATGCAGGAACGGCCACTGCTCCGCCTTGACCGACCAGTGCACGCCGAAGCGGCCCAGCAGGCCCGCCAGCAGGCCCTTGGCGGCGAAGAAGTCCGCCTCCGCACGATCGCCGCCGCGCCAGGAGCGCGGCGAGAGATGGCCGCTCAGCAGGGCCCCCAGGGCATGGTGCTCGTCGGCCGGGTAGGGGCTCTCGGCGCCATCCCCGTGCTGGCGGTAGACGGTCCCCGACTCGAAGATCGCGATGTCCGAGCGGTTTCGCGAGACGTTGTGGCGCGCCGCGTCCAGCAGCGATCCGATGAGCGTCGGGCGCAGGATCGACTGGTCCTCGGAGAGAGGGTTCTCAAGCGCCACGACGCGGCGCATGGGGTGCCCCCCGGGAATCCGCAGCCGGTCGAGCAGCCCCGGCTCGGCGAAGCTCCATCCCAGGATCTCGAAGAGACCCCGCCCGGCCAGGACATCCTCGGCCTCGCGGCGGATCCGCTGGGCGTGGCTGAGTCGCCCGGCTGCTCCCCGTCTGGCCGGGAGCGTCACGGGGAGCCCCTCGAGGCCGCCGATCCTGGCGACCTCCTCGATCAGGTCGATCTCGCGTGTGACGTCGTCGCGGCGAAGCGCCGGAACCTCGACCGCCAGGCCGCCGTCGATTGGCTCCGAGGTGAAATCCAGTGCGGCGAGGATCTCGCCCTGGCGCTCGCGGGGCACCTTCAGCCCCAGGATCGCCTCGACCCGGGACTCGCGCAACTCGATCCGCTGCGGAGGGGGACCCTCCCCTACCAGGTCGATCGTGCCTGGCACGAGCCGGGCGCCGCAGAGATCGAGCATCAACTGCGCCGCGACAGCCTGGGCCTGGATGCACTGCTCCGGCTGCAGTCCCTTCTCGAAGCGCCCCGACGCCTCGCTGCGCAGCCCCAGCGCCCAGGAGGTCCGGTGGATGTTCGGCCCGTTCCAGGTCGCGACCTCCATCAGCACCCGTGTCGTGTCCGGCTGGACCTCCGAGCGCGCACCGCCCATCACGCCGGCGATCGATGTCGGCCCCTGGGCGTCCTCGATCAGGACCATCTGGCTGTCCAGCGTGCGAGTCTGCCCGTCGAGCGTCTCGACCTGCTCGCCCTCGGCGGCCCGGCGCACGAGGAGCTCTCCCCCGGCCACACGGTCGAGGTCGAAGGCGTGCAGTGGCTGCCCGGTCAGGAGCATCACGTAGTTGGTGATGTCGACGACGTTGTTGATCGGGCGTTGCCCGGCGGCCATCAGCCGGGCCTTCAACCACAGCGGCGAGGGGGCGATCGTCACGTTCTCGAACAGGCGGGCTGTGAACCGCGGGCAGAGCTCGGGACACTCGACGCGGACGCTCGCGCCGGCCGGCCTGCCCTGCACGGCGGGGTCCTCCTGCCAGGGAACCGCCGAAAGAGCCGCACCGGTTGCGGCATGCAGCTCTCGGGCAACGCCGTAGACCCCCAGGCAGTCGGGCCTGTTGGGAGTGATCTCGAGCTCGAGCACCTCAGTGGAGATCGCCAGGAGGTCCGTAAGAGGGGTGCCCGGTGCGAGCTCCGCATCGAGCATCAGCTCGTCCAGGACCATGATCCCCTCGCCGCCGGTGGAGATCTCGAGCTCGGACTCGGACAGGATCATTCCTTCCGAGACGACCCCCCGGAGCTTGGCCTTCTTCAGCTTCGTGCCGTCCGGCATCACGGCGCCGGGGCGCGCGACGGCCACCGTCTGCCCCGCCGCCACGTTGGGAGCCCCGCAGACGATCGTCGCCGGCTCGTCCTCGCCCAGCTCGACGCTGCATACCTTGAGCCGATCGGCATCCGGGTGCTGCCCGGCGCTCAGGACACGCCCGACCACGAAGTTCTCCGTGCTGGGCACGCCGTTATGGTGGATCGCCTCGACCTTCGTCCCGGTCATCGTCAGGCGCTCCTCGATCGCCCGGACGTCGAGCGCGGGATCGCAGTATTCGCGCAGCCAGGGAAGCGGGACCCTCATCCGAACTGCTCCAGGAACCGCATGTCGTTTTCCAGGTAGAGGCGCAGATCGGGAATACCGTGCTTCAGCATCGCGATCCGCTCGACGCCCAGTCCCCATGCGAAGCCCTGGACCTTCTCGGGGTCATAGCCGGGGGCGTTCGCCTCGGTGGTCGGCACGTGGGCGTAGACATTCGGGTCTACCTCGCCCGCCCCGAGAACCTCAAGCCAGCCCTCTCCCTTGCACAGGTAGCAGCGCGTCCCGTCCTTCAGATGACCCTTGCCCGAGCAGTGGAAGCAGGAGACGTCCACCTCGACGCTCGGCTCGGTGAAGGGAAAGAAGTGCGGCCGCAGGCGAACGTCGCGCTCGTCACCGAAGACGGCCCGAGCGAACTGCAGGAGCGTTCCCTTGAGGTCCGCCAGGGTGATGTCCTCATCGACGGCCAGGCCCTCGATCTGATGGAACTGCGGCGTGTGAGTGGCATCCGAGTCGGGCCTGTAGACGCGGCCGGGGATGACCACGTAGAGCGGCGGCGGGTGAGCCTCCATCGCGCGGACCTGCATCGGCGATGTGTGCGTCCGCAGCACGAGTTCCTCGCCGGCTCCGGGATGCTCGACGTAGAAGGTGTCCGTCCGCGCCCTGGCGGGATGGGTCGGGCTGTGGTTGAGCGCGTCGAAGTTGTAGTGGACGGTCTCGACCTCCGGCCCCTCCATGACAGTGAATCCAAGCCCCAGGAAGATGTCTTCGAGCTCGCGCCTGGTCGCCGTGAGGACGTGCAGGCGCCCGGCGTCCTGCGGCGGCGCTCCGGGCAGCGTCACATCGACGGCATCCTTCGTCAGCCCCTCCTCGAGCTCGGCGGCCGAGAGTGCGCGCTCGCGCTCGGAGATCAGCCCCTCGAGCGCCTGACGGGCCTGGTTGGCCGCCTTGCCCACGGCGGCCCGCTGCGAGGGCTCGAGCGAGGCGACCTCGCGCAGCAGCCTCGGCAGCTCGGCCTTGCGGCCCAGGTAGCGCACCCGCAGCTCCTCCAGCGCCTCGCTGCTTCCGGCGCCGGCGATCGCCTGCTGGGCCTCGGTGCGGAGCTCCTCGATCCGATCGATCATGACGCGGGGACCCTAGATGGTCGGCGGGTCATCTCGTAGAGCGCCACCGTCGCGGCCATCGCGGCGTTGAGCGACTCTGTGGCGATCGGGATCCGCGCGCGGCGGTCACATTCGGCCATCACATCCTCCGGCAGGCCGTCTCGCTCCGCGCCCACGACGAGCGTCACAGACGTCTGCGGGCCGTCCGTCCGGCCGGTGAGGACCTCCGGGGCGTCGGCCGCCAGTGCGATCCGTTCACCGGGGAGATCGGAGATCGCTGAGACGTGCGCCAGCCCCACGGAGAAGATCGCTCCCATGCTCGCCCGGACCGCCTTGGGCGAGTGGGGGTCGGCGCAACGCGGCCCAAGAGCCACGCAGGACGCCCCGAACGCCTGTGCCGAGCGCAGCACCGTGCCGACGTTGCCGGGGTCGCCCACGCCATGCAGATAGACACAGAGCGGTCCCAGAGCGTCTCCCCACCGCTGCTCGTAGACGCCCATCACACGGGTGCCCGAGCCGAGCGTCGAGACCTCGCCCAGAGCCGGGCCGTCGACGTCCTGGAAGCGCTCCCCGCCGATTCCCGTCCCGGTGAGGCGATAGCCCTCGAGAGCCTCCCTCCCGGCGAGAGCGGCGGCCTCGATGAGATCCTCCCCCTCGGCAAGGAAGGTATGACCTGCTGCGCGGCCGCGCCTCGTCTGCAGGCGGCGCAGGGCCTTCAGTTTTGGGTTCTGGGGAGAGCTGATCGCTGTCATTCGGTGTCCGGCTGGGGTGATCGGGCAATAAAAAAGGCGCCGTCCCTTTCAGGAGCGACGCCCGGGAGGCTGTCGAGTCGGTGGTGCTGACCTTGGTCAGGCAGCCGCCGACGCCTCGCGGGCGACTTCGGCAAAACGTCGGAACGTCTCGGCGTCACGGACGGCGATGTCGGCGAGAACCTTGCGGTCGAGCTCGACGCCCGCCAGTTTGAGCCCGTGCATGAACTGCGAATAGCTCATGCCGTTGATGCGGGCAGCCGCGTTTATGCGCGTGATCCAGAGTTTCCGGAAGTCGCGCTTGCGGTTGCGCCGGTCGCGGTAGGCGTAGGCGTCGGCCTTGAGCAGAGCCTCCTTGGCGCGCTTGTAATTCGAGTTCGCCTCGCCGCGGAAGCCCTTCGTCCGCTCGAGCGTTGCGCGACGCTTCTTGCGGGCGCCGACAGAGCGCTTGACACGCGTCACTTGCCGACTCCCAGCAGCCGCTTGACCCGCGGGACGTCATCCTCGTGCAGCATCTTGGGGCGGCCCAGGTGGCGCTTCTTTTTGGGCGACTTCTTCTCGAGGATGTGGCTCGTGAAGGGGTGCCGGCCGCGCACCTTGCCGGTGCCGGTGACTTTGAAGCGCTTCTTCGCGCCGGAATGGGTCTTCATCTTGGGCATAGCGACCGATGATTATGACAGGGCGGCCTACGCCGCGGCGCCAGACTCCGCCCCGGAGGGTGCCGAGCCGTCAGAAACGGGTGTCTCGGCGGCCGGCGCGGAGTCATCCGCGACGTCCTTCTGGGGCTCGTCTGCAGAGGTCTCCTGTGCGGCGGCGGGCGCCTCGGACGCGCCAGGGGCGGCGCTCTCGGGCGCGGCGGGGGTGGCGCCGTCGGCCTAGCCCTCGGCTCCGTCGAGGCGGCCCGTCAGGACAGCTTTCGAGGGCGCCATCATCATCGTCATGTTGCGCCCTTCCTGCATCGGGCGCTGCTCGACGACGCCGAGCTCGGAGAGTTCTTCGGCGAGCCGGTCGAGGATCGCCGTGCCGCGCTCGGGGTGGGTCACCTCGCGGCCGCGGAACATGATCGTGACCTTGACCTTGTCCTTGTGCTTGAGGAAGCGCGCGACGTGGTGCTTCTTGGTGTCGTAGTCGTGCTCGGCGATCTTCGGGCGGAACTTGATCTCGCGGACCGTTATCTGCTGCTGGTGCTTGCGCGCCTGCTTGACCTTCTGGGCCTGCTCGTACTTGTACTTGGAGTAGTCGAGCACGCGGCAGACCGGCGGGCGGGCCTCAGGGGCCACCTCGACGAGGTCGAGGTCGCGTTCCTGGGCGAAGATCAGCGCGTCGGGTGTCTTCAGGACACCGATCTGGTTGCCCTCATCGTCGATCAGGCGAACCTCGGGCACACGGATGCGCTCGTTGATCCTGGTCGTATCCCGCTCAGGCGGGCGCCGGTCGAACCTGCGAGGTACCGGCACTAGCTGTCCTGGTTGCGCGTCAAGCGAATGCTATGAACGGCGCTGTGAGGTTGCGAGAGGCTTCAATGAGGCGAGTATAGCTCCCCCTCCAAGCGTTTGGCGAACTCAGCCGCCGTCGAGGAGCCGATGTCCCCGTCGCGGTGGCGCCTGACGGAGACTGTCCCGGCCTCCACCTCGCGCTCGCCGACGATCAGCATGTAGGGCAGCTTTCGCAGCTCGCCGTCCCGGATCTTGCGCCCGATGGACTCGCCCCGATCGTCGAGCTCGACGCGCAGTCCGCACCCGGCCAACTCCTCGATCACCTTCGCCCCGTACTCGTTGAAGCGGTCCGAGACGGGCAGCACGATCGCCTGGACCGGGGTCAGCCAGAGCGGAAGCTCGCCGCCGTAGTGCTCGATCAGGATGCCGATGAATCGCTCATAGGAGCCGAACATGGCCCGGTGGATCATCACGGGGGTGTGATCGGCGTTGTCGGCTCCGGTGTAGGTGAGGCCGAAGCGGGCCGGCATCGAATAGTCGAGCTGCACCGTCCCGAGCTGCCAGGAGCGGTTCAGCGAGTCGGTCACGTGGACGTCGATCTTGGGGCCGTAGAAGGCCCCATCCCCCGGGTTGAGATCGAACTCGAGCCCGGCCTGCTCGAGCGCCTGCGTCAGCTTCAACTCGGCCCGGTCCCACAGCTCGTCGTCACCGATTCGCTGCTCTGGGCGTGTCGAGAGCTCGAGGCGGACCTGGAAGTCGAACAGCTCGTAGGTGGCGAAGATCATCTCCAGGCACCCCGCGACCTCGTCCTGAACCTGCTCCTCGGTGCAGAAGATGTGGCCGTCGTCCTGGGCGAAGTGCCTGACGCGGAGGAGCCCGTGGAGCACGCCCGATGCCTCGTTGCGGTGCAACAGCCCCGGCTCGGAGAAGCGCACGGGGAGGTCTCTGTAGGAGTGCTTGGTCATCGAGAACAGCTGGCAGTGGCCGGGGCAGTTCATGGGCTTCACGGCCATCTCGCGCTCCTCGACGTTGAGCGTGAACATGTTCTCCCGGTACTTGCCCCAGTGGCCTGAGGTCTTCCAAAGCTCGGCATCGAAGATCTGCGGCGTCTTGACCTCGCTGTAGCCGCGCTCGGCGCCCATCCGCCGCGAGACGGCCACGAGCTCGTTGAAGATCCGGGTTCCCGCGGGCATCCAGAAGGCGGCTCCCGGTGAGACCTCCGAGAACGCGAACAGCCCCAGCTCGCGGCCGAGCTTGCGGTGGTCCCGGGCCTTCGCCAGCTCGATGCGCTCCAGATGCTCGGCGAGTTCTGCCTTGGAGAAGAAGGCCGTCCCGTAGATCCTCGTCAGCATGGTCCGGCTCGAGTCCCCACGCCAGTAGGCGCCGGCGAGGGAGTTCAGCTTGAACGCCTTGACCGTCGCGGTGCTCGGCGCGTGCGGTCCACGGCACAGGTCGGTGAAGGGCCCGTTGGTGTAGAGCGAGACCGTCTCGAGCGGGGTCTCGGGCGGGGCTGCCGCGACGAGGTCGTCGATCAGCTCGACCTTGTAGTCCTGATGCTCCTGGAGGAACCGCTCGCGGGCCTCGGAGATCGTGACGTCCCGGCGGGCGAACTCCTCGGCGGCCTTGATGTGGGCGCGCATCTTCTCTTCGATCGCCGGGAAGTCGGCCTCCGAGAGAGCGGTGCCCTCGGGGAACTCGAAGTCGTAGTAGAAGCCATCCTCGATCGGCGGGCCGATCGAGATCTTCACCCCCGGATAGAGCTCCATGACGGCGGCCGCGAGGACGTGCGCCGCATCGTGGCGAATCAGCTCCAATGCCGTGGGCCCGCTGCGGTCGGTGATGATCGAGATCTGTGCCCCGTCCGGCAGGGGCCGGGCAAGATCCCTGACCTCGGCGCGCCCGGTCGTCTGCGACGGGCTCACCTCGACCGCCAGAGCCGCTCGAGCGAGACCCGGGCCGATCGCTGCCGCGGCGTCCGCGCCGGTCGCCCCGTCGGGCAGCTCCAGAACCTTGCCGTCGGGGAGTGTCGCGGTCTGGGTCACGGGCGCAGGCTATCCACTGGGGGCGCCATCGGCGCTCGACCCTCAATCAGGCCGGTCGCACCGCACCGCTCAGCCCATCGCCCCTTCCTCGTCGAGCGACGTGACCAGCTCCTCACCGGCCGCGAACGAGACGAGCGTGCCGACGAGCGGGTTGTGACGGCCCTTGTGCCCTGCCAGGACGATCTTCGACTGCTCCGCATCGAGCAGAGGGATCGGAACGACCCCCGTGAGGACGTTCAGGATCACCCCGGCGACCGACGAGGGGACCACTGTGATGGCGTCGCTCATCGCCAGCGCCGCAAGGACCTCCTGCGGATTTGCGGCACGATCGCCCGTCAGGCGGGCCGGAGCGCACCCGCGGTGGTCATCGAGGCTCCAGAAGCCCGCCCATGATGGATCGATCGCCGGATCCAAGCCGATGAAGGTCTCATCGAGAACATCCGCGAGGGTCAGCTCATCCCGCGAGGAGAGGTGATGACGCCGAGGGGCCAGGATCATCCGCGGCTCGCTGCGCAGCGGATGGCACCAGACTTCGGGATCCGCCGGAGGCTGGTGGCAGGCGACGACATCGACATCGGCCAGCCAGCGGGCCGTCGGCACAGTCGGGAAGGGCAGCTCCCGGTAGTGGATCTCGATCTCGGGATAGGTCTGCCCGAACGCTTCGAGGGCCCTTGGGCTGTCGAGCCCGGGGGGCGAGCCGACGAAGCCGAACTCGATCGCCCCGCTCTGCGAACGCGCAAGCGACCGGGCCGTCCGCGAGGCGTCCTCGTTGGCGGCGACCGCGACACGGGCCTTCTCGTAGAGGGCCACCCCTGCCGGGGTGAGGCTCACGCCGCGGGCGTGGCGGTCGAGCAGTTTGAGGCCGAACTCAGCCTCCAACTGCGCGATCGCCTGCGAGAGCGCCGGCTGCGCGACGTCGAGTCGCCGGGCTGCCCGGGTCATCTGCCCCTCCTCGGCGACCGCAACGAAGTACTCGAGAATTCCGCGCCTAAACGACACCGGGATCCCCCGATGCGACATCGGACCTGCCGCGGATGGCGGTTACAGGGAGCGTGGGCGGGCAGAATACCAACTGTCGGACTTACGCAATAAGCCGATCCTATGCCAGCTGTTGAAATAGCTATTGGACGCGGGGGCTCCGCTCGCCAAGACTCCAGTTGGTGTGATCGAGGAGGTGCCGATGACGGTGGTGTGGATCACGATCGCGGCCTACTGGCTCGTGACGGTCCTTTTCATGATGGCCCTATGCCGTGCGGCGGCGCGCGGCGATGCAGTGTTGGCGGTGATTTGACGAAAGCTTGGACGAATGGCCCCTGAGGAGGATGGGGAGCGTCCGGGGCGGCCTGGAGGAGCGTCCCGCCTCCAGGTGTGGCATGTAGGGCGCGGGAACATTTCTCTCTCGGTGTTCCCGCGCCCAGCCGCCCTGGGGGCGCCAGGCGAAGATCGCGGCCCCGGCCGCTATGAACCGGTGACGGTGTAGCTGCCTTCGTAGGCCGAGGGTTCACCGGTCGCTTCGACTTCCAGCGTGAAGCCGAACCGCCCGGAGCCGAGCAGCCGTTCGGTGCCCTCCGGGTTCCATGCTTCGGGTTCACCCACGCCGGTGATGACGGTGCTGTAGACGCAGAGGAACCCCTTGGCGGCCAGTCCCGGGCCGGGGCATTCGGTCGTCGGTTTGGTGGCGCGCACGAACTTGACCTGTCCGGCCGAGAGAACCGCCGGCAGCGGAATTCTGAACGTGATGCTCTGGGCGAGCGGGCCCATGGCTTTTTCGACGCCACGCAGCGCGAAGTCTCCGGTCTCCGATACCCCTGTGGGCAGCACGCTGGGGGCCGGTTCCCCACGACCGCCGTTGGGTCCCTTGGGGCCGGTCAGCCCCGTCGGGCCCTGCGGCCCGATCGGTCCGATCTCGCCGGGTGCGCCCTTGAGCTTTCTGAGGACCTTCGGGCTGATCTGGTTGGTCGAGTGGATCAGGTAGTGGCGCGCCGCCAGGGCTCCCCCGCTCATGGAGAAGATGAGCGCCATGAGCGAGGCGACGTTGGCGAAGGTGATGTGGCGGCGGAGCGATTCCATGTGCAGGCACTTTAGGGCCGCGCCGCCCGAGATGGCGCCGGTAGGCCGCCTGTCTTTAGAGGCTGAGCTGCCGTGTGGCGATCTCGACGGTGGCGCCTCCGATCAGCGCGACCGCCTCCTCCGGGGGCAGAGGCCGACTGAAGAGGTAGCCCTGGGCGAGATTGCAGCCGAGCCGCCGAGCCGTCTCGAGCTGTCCGCTCTGCTCGATCCCCTCGGCGATCGTGACGAGCGAGAGGACCCTGCCGATGTTGACGACAGCCTCGAGCAGCTCGCCGCCGTGGGCGCCGTCGTCGATTGCGTCGATGAATGTCTTGTCCACCTTGAGGATGTCGAAGGGCATCACCTGGAGATTCCCTATCGATGTGTAGCCGGTGCCGAAATCGTCGAGCGCCAGGCGCACGCCGAGACCCTTGAGCGCCACGAGCGTCCGGACCGTCTCGGCGGTGCTGTCGATCACGGAGCTCTCGGTGACCTCCAGGACGACGCGGCCCGGATCGATCCCGGACGCGCAGAGAGCATCCTCGACATCAGCCAGGATCGAGGGTGCTCGCAGCTGGACGGCCGAGACGTTGACGGAGATCGTCAGGTCCCCAGCCGCGGGAGACTCCTCGGCCCAGCGGACGGCCTGCGACAGTGCCTCGTTCAGCACCCAGCGTCCCAGCGGCACGACCAGACCGGTCTCCTCGGCCATCGGGATGAACAGGTCGGGGCGCAGCATGCCGTGCTCGGGGTGCTCCCAGCGCACGAGCGCCTCAAAGCCGTCAAGGCGGCCGGTCTCGACATCGCACTCCGCCTGGTAGTGGAGCATCAGGCCCTCCCCGTCGAGCGCCTTGCGCAGGTCTGTCTGGAGGCGGAACCGCTCCCGGGCGCTGACGTTCATGGCGGCATCGAACAGCTGCGCAGAGTCACGCCCGGCGCGCTTGACGCAGTAGAGCGCGACGTCGGCATCGCCCAGGAGCTGATCGAAGTTCGTGTGCGGCAGGGCCCCGATTGCGATCCCGGCGCTCGCGGTCACCCGATGCAGGGCACCCTCGAGGGGAAGCTCCTGGCGCAGCTGGTCGAGGATCCGCTCCGCCATCTCGAGGGCCTCCTCGGGCGCGGGAGCCGGGTCGAGGAGGATCACGAACTCGTCTCCGCCAAGCCTCGCCACGGTGTCCTCCGGGCGGACTGCCGCGAGGAGGCGTTCGGCAACCAGGCAAAGGACCTGATCTCCCACCTCGTGCCCCAGGCCGTCGTTGACCACCTTGAACGAGTCCAGGTTGAGCGCCATCAGGGCGATCGACCCGGCCGAGCGCTGAGCGCGCATGAAGGCTCGGGTGACACGATCGCCGAGCAGGGCGCGGTTGGCCAGGCCCGTCAGCGGGTCGTGGAACGCCTGATCCTGCAGCTGCTCCTCGAGGGCTACGCGATCGGTGTCGTCGCGCGTGTTCAGGACGAAGCCCGCGACGTCGGTGTCGGCCAGCAGGTTGGTGATCGTCGACTCGGCCCGCCTGGTGCGCCCCGTCGGATCGACAAGGCTCCAGGCGACCGGGTCAGATTTCCCGTGGACGGCCCCCAGCCGCTCGAGTGCGCCCGTCAAGGTGGACTGTGCGCCGGCGCCGAACACGTCGAGCCCATGCCCGATCAGCTCCTCCCTCGCGAATCCGAAGACGGTCTCGCAGGAGTCGCTGGCGTAGCGGACCCTGAGGTCCGCGTCGAGCACGATGATCAGGTCGGAGGAGTGCTGGACGAGGGCGCGGTAGTAGCGCTCGGTTGTGTGGAGCTCGGCTGTCCGCTGCTCGACCCGCAGCTCGAGGTGGGTCGTCAGAGCATGGTTCTCGTAGGTGACGATCACCAGCAGCGCCAGCGAGAGGAGCATGTAGACGGCCATGATTGCCAGGACTGCCTGGCTGGAAGCGACCTGCCCGGTCGTGAGCCACCCGGCGAGAACGATCAGAACGCCGCCGAAGCCGGGAAGGGCGGGCAGCGAGAGAACCAGCCGGCTCTCCCGCGGGCGCTCGGCCCACACCCGCGGCTGGTGCGAGCGCCATGCCGCAAAGCCGATCAGCACGAAGCCGGCCACCCAGCCGGTCTCGAAGAGCGTGACGCTGGGCAGCGTCGGCTGCACTTCGATCAGGTACCACCAAGCCGAATCCGAGACGGTCCAGAGGATCATCCCCAGCGCGAGCAGCGTCAGGCCGGACGGGGGGTCGAGCCGGCGTCGCAGCGCGACGAAGAACACGGCGCCCAGTGCGACCGCGTCCAACACCGGATAGGAGAGGTTGACGACGCCGGCGAAGTCCAGCGCTCCATCCTGCTGAAGGACCGAGCCGATCAGAAGGCTCCAGCTGCAGAGCAGGAATCCGCAGGCGATGCAGAGCGCCTCGACGGCTCCGCGCAACTGAGAGATGTGACCGGCGGGCGTCCTGACGAACGCGAGCAGGCCGGCGATGACGAGGATATGGCTGCTCAGGAAGAACGCGTCGGCGATCGAAGGTTCGGGGATGCGAACACCCAGTCCGACTTCGTAAATGCAGATCGCAAGGAGACCGAGCATCCAGGCCCCGACCCCGGCTGCGAGGAGAGTCCACGCCATTCTCCGCGGCGGGCGCGATCGCATGCCCTGAGGCGTGTCATCCGCTGCTGCGGCGGCCGCCTGGGCCGCGTAGCGTTCCCTGACACCTTTGGCCCGAACGGTGCAGGCGACCGTGGCGAGGAGCGCCGCGATCAATTCACCGATATCGGCGAAGGCCGTCCAGGCCGGATCGTTCCCGGTGTGAAGGGCCACGAGCACCCCGTAGACGACCACCGCGGCGAATATGAGGAGCCACTGCCACGGCAGGACAGGGTCGCGGCGGCGGTGACGCGATCGGGTTGGGGGTCTGCGGGCTGGCCTCATGTGGACACTGCTGGATCGGCCGCAGTGGTCCGTTCGGGCAGCCCCGCGCGCGCCCGGAGAAGGCGGCGGCCGGCTCCCTGCGGGCTCGCGCGGAAATGTCTGTCTACTTGTCCGTCTCCTGACGGTCTTCGACTCTCCCGCGAGCCAGCTTGAGGTGCGGTCGGGGAGGAGCAGACATCCGGCCGTGGCGCCGCCGGATAACTATCCGTGGAAATCCCGTACAGGGACGCGCGTCAGATCAGACGAGGCAGGGGCGCGAGCAGCGATCCACGCCGACTTCGGTGATGCCGGCCGAGGTGATCTTGATCCGCGTCGGCACCGTTCCCCGCTCGAGCAGCTTCAGGAGCACCGATTCGCCCTTCGTCTCGATGCCTGAGCGGATCGGCTCCTCGAAGGTGTCGGAGCGCAGGGAGCTGGCGATCTGCACGTAGACGTGCTGTTCGGCCCGCCCGTTCTGGACCTTGAACCGGTAGATCCCGCCGTCGGGCGGGATCGGGATCAGTGTCGGTCCCCCGATGATCTCGAGAGATTCAGCCATGACGGCACGATCGCATTTCCCCGAGAACCGCGAAACGGCCGGGTGGCCAGCATCCAGAGGCTCCGTTTGGACAGATGAGCAGCAAGCGGGGATCCCCTAGCGAGAGGGGCTCACCGCGTACCAGTCGAGCTTCAGCTCGGGAGCCCGCTCGCAGACATCTTCAACGATCTGGAGCACCGCCCGGCGACCGACTTCAGTCCGGTCGTCCTGAGTCATGGCGACCGGTTCGTCGCGGTTCAGGTTGGCCCTGAGCTCGCCACCGACGCGGGCGAACTGAACGTCCTCCCGCCGCTTGCCGATCCGATCGGTCAACAGATCGATCGCGTCATCCGGAGGTGAGCCCGTGGCGTGTCTGGTGATCCTGAACTTCATGAAAAAAGCGTACCTCCGCACCGCCCCGTTTGCAAGGAATGCAACAAGCGCTTTCGGCCGCTAGGACGGGCGTGTCGGCGTGCGGGGCCGCCGGCGCTTGCGCGCGTACATCCGCTCGTCGGCCAGCCGCAGTCCCTCACCCAGCTCCCGGGCCTCGTGCGGCAGCAGCACCACCCCGTGGGACGCGGCGATCTGATCGCCGATCAGCCGCTCCTGCAGCTGGGAGAACGCCCCCTGGAGGATCGACTCGAGCTGCTCGGGGAGACAGGAGCCGACGATGCAGAACTCGTCGCCGCCCAACCTGTAGGCGGCTCCGTGCTGACCCAGGTTGCTCTCGAGAATCCCCGCGAGTTGCACAAGCAGATCGTCGCCGGCGGCGTGGCCGAACGTGTCGTTGTAGAGCTTGAACCCATCGAGGTCCATCAACGCGAGAACGGTCAGCGGGGGCTCGGCCCCGGAGAGGCGCTCGGCGACGTCGGAGGCGAGCTTGCGCCGGTTGCCCAGGCGGGTCAGAGGATCGGTCAGGGCCTCGACCCGCAGGCGTTCGTGGCCGATGATCTCGACGGCAGCCTGGCGGGCCTGCTCGACGAGGCCGACCAGGACGGCCAGCTCGTCCTCGCGGAAGGGACGCTCGAGGCGGGCGACGGCAACTGCTCCCATCTCGCTGCCGGACTCACCGGAGAGCGAGATCGGCACGCTCAGCGCCCAGCTTCCGTCTCGCTGCATCTGGCTGGGCTCGTCGATGGTCGCCGCCACCCTCTCGGCTGAGCGGAGCAGGCCATCGAGCGGCGCCTCGCCTCCGAGAGCGACCCTGATCGGCTCCAGGGGGCCCCTCAGCGAGATGCGTCCGCCGTCGGCGTCGAAGCGTGCGCTCCAGGGACCGCCCGACAGCGCCG
>CAZFGJ010000003.1:0-46609 GCA_964518445.1 uncultured Solirubrobacteraceae bacterium | reverse complement strand
CAGCGCCGGCCATCTCGCCGGCCTCCGGCTCGCGGGGAGCGATGCCCGCCGAGCAGATCAGCTTCCTGGGCGCCGCCCCCGGCTCGATTGGCAGGATCACCGTTGCCGGCTCCAGCAGTGGCCGCCATGGCGGGCACCTTCTCTCCTACTCATCCGCCCCCGGCGCCAGCTTCCTTCCCTCGAAGCCCTTCACGCCCGGCGAGCGGGTTTCGGTGAAGGCCCGCTGGCGCAGCCCCTCCGGGCGAGTTCTGACCCTCTCGAGCCGCTTCACCGTCGCCACACCGGTAGCCCCCGCGCTGACCCAGCCGTCCTCCCCGGCGCTCGGCCCGGCCGACGTCCAGAGCTTCTCCTCGGCGCCCGAACTGCACCCTCCCCTCGTCACTGTCCGCCGGGCCGACCCGGGCGCTCCGGGCTTCCTGTTCGCGACCAGCGGCGGCTCCTCAGCCCAGTCGGGGCCGATGATCTTCGCCGACGACGGCTCCCTTGTCTGGTTCAAGCCGCTTCCTCCGGGTGAGCAGGCCGCCGGCTTCCGGACCCAGATCTTCCATGGCAAGAACGACCTGACCTGGTGGGAAGGACAGGTCAACCAGTACGGCTACGGGCTCGGCCAGGACGTCGTCGTCAACGCCAACTACAGGCCCGTCGCGGTCGTCCGGGCCGGCAACGGACTGCATGCCGACGAGCACGACTTCATCCTGAACTCCGGGGGCTCGGCCTTCCTGCTTGCCTACAGCCCCCTCAGCGTCAAGCTCGGGGCGAGCCGGGGGATCGCCGTCGACTGCGTCATCCAGGAGATCGACGTCCACAGGGGCCTGGTCATGTGGGAGTGGCACAGCCTCGGGCACATCGCCACCTCCGAGTCCTTCGCGGCTGCGCCGACGAGCCCCGAGCTCCCCTTCGACTACCTCCACGGCGACTCGCTCGCCCTCGACAGCCACCGCAACCTCCTGCTCTCCGGGCGGAACACCAATGCCCTCTACGCGATCGACGGGCGCAGCGGGGCGGTCCTGTGGCGGCTGGGAGGAAAGCGCTCGGGCTTCAAGCTCGGGCCGGGCGTCCCCTTCGCCGCCCAACAGGACGCGACCTGGCTTCCCGGTGGGCAGATCGGGCTGCTCGACGGCGGCTCACCCGAAACCGGCGCGACGCCCCGGGGGGAGGTCATCAAGATCGACGACCGTGCCCGCACCGCCGTCCTGGCCCGCCAGCTGCCGCGGACTGCCGCTCCCGCGCAGAGCGGCGATGGAGGCAATCTCCAGGCCCTTCCGGGGGGCGGCTGGATGGTCGGCTGGGGCGCCCGGGGCGACCTGTCTGAATTCGATGCCGGGGGGTCGATCGTCTACGATGCCGGACTGCCGCAAGTCCTCGACAGCTACCGCATCTACCGCGAGCCATGGGCCGGGCTTCCCGGCCTCGCCCCCTCATTGAGCCTGCGGGCCGGAACCCTTTACGCCAGCTGGAACGGCGCGACCACGACGACCTTCTGGCAGCTTTCAGGAGGCTCGAGCGCAAGCCACATGACGCCCCTTTCGACAACCCCCAGGACAGGCTTCGAGACGGCCATCGCGGCGCCCGGAGCAGCCTTCTATGAGGTCAGGGCCCTGAGCGCCTCGGGCAAGGTCCTGGGCACCTCGAAGGCGATTGGAGGCGCGGGACGGTGAGCGGCGCCGGCTCCATGCCCCCCAACGCCCGCCAACCCCGGCACCGCCGCCTGCTGTTCGCCGGCTCGCTGCTGGTGATCCTGGCCAGCGTCACGACCCTGGCGATCGCCTCCAGGCGCATCAAAGCCGAGCAGGCCGCCTTCACCACCCCGGCAGCCGGGCGCTGCGTCCCCACGATCCTGAACCGCTCGGCCATCCTGCCCGGAACATCCGTCGCGGTGACCCCCCTGCCGGGCTCCTACGACGCCCTGCCCCGCACCCAGATCAGCTTCCTGGGGGTGCCCGCCAGGGGCATCTCGAAAGTCTCGGTCAGCGGCTCGAGCACCGGCGCCCACCCGGGACGGCTGCGGCCCTACTCCCAGGGCGACGGCGCCAGCTTTGTCCCGAGCGCGCCCTTCATCTCAGGTGAGACGGTGACCGTCCGCGGCAGGCTCGACAGCGGCGGGCACCTGCGGAGCGTGAGCTACCACTTCGTCATCGCCAGAGAAGATGCCCTGGCCAAACCGAAATCCAACCACGCGATCCGCGACTACAACGAGAAGAGCCACTTCCACACCCGGCCCGATCTCGAACCGCCGGCCATGGTGATCACGGCCCACTCCTCGGCCAGCGCTCCCGGATACATCTTCACGGCCCCCTACAACGGGCCAGGGCGCAACGGCCCGATGATCTTCGACGAAGCCGGGAACCTTGTCTGGTTCGATGCGCTCCCCGCCGACACGGAGGCCGCCAACCTGCAGGTCGAGCAGCTCGACGGGAAACCCGTCCTGACCTGGTGGCAGGGCTACATCCCGCCCCAGGGCTTCGGCCAGGGCGAAGAGATCATCGCCGACTCGAGCTACCGCCAGATCGGCCGGGTCCATGCCGGCAACGGCTACAAAGCCGACCTCCACGACTTTCACCTGACGGCCTCCGACACGGCGATCCTGACGGCCTTCAACCCGATCGCCTGCGACCTCTCCTCGCTCGCCGGCCCCCGCGGCGGCGCCGTCACGGACACGCTCTTCCAGGAAGTCGACCTCCACACGGGGCTGGTCCGGCGCGAGTGGCACGACGTGGACCACATCCCCCTGAGCGACTCCTACAGCACGGCCGTCACCACCTCGAGGAAGTGGCCCTTCGACTACTTCCACATCAACTCGATCGACCAGCACGCCGACGGCTCGACGCTGATCTCCGCCCGCAACACCTGGGCGCTCTATCAGCTCAACACGGCGAGCGGGCAGGTCCTCTCGCGGATCGGCGGCAAGCGCTCGACGCTGAAGATGCTCTCGAGCACCAAGACCGCCTACCAGCACGACGCCACCCTGCTGCCGGACGGGAACATCTCGATCTTCGACAACGGCGCCGTGCCCAAGGTCCACCCTCAGTCGCGTGGACTGATCGAGCGGATCAACCCGAACGCCCACACTGTCAACTACGTCACCCAGTTCGAGCACGCCAAGCCGATCTCGGCGGGCAGCCAGGGGAACATCCAGCTCCTGCCCAACGGCAACTTCTTCATCGGCTGGGGCGCCCTGCCGTACTTCTCGGAGTACAGCCCCTCGGGCCAGCTGCTGTTCGACGCCCACATGCACGGCTCCTATCAGGCCTACCGCGGCTACCGCTTCCCCTGGACCGGCGCGCCGGCCGGCTCGCCCTCCGTTGCGGTCAGCCCGAGTGGGAAGACGGCAACGGTCTATGCCAGCTGGAACGGCGACACCAGGACCGCCACCTGGCAGCTGCTGGCGGGAGCCTCGGCCAAGCAGCTTGCGCCCGTCGCAAAGGCCACCAGAACGGGCTTCGAGACCGCCCTGAAGCCTCCCGCCGCGGCCCCCTTCTATGCGGTTCAGTCGCTCGACGCAAGCGGCGCGGTGCTCGGCACCTCGCGCGCCGTCAAGGGCTGAGCCCGGCTCGGAGAAAGCCGGTTTCGGCCGTCGGGGGCCGTGGTAGTCTCGAACCCGAAGCGCCCCGGAGACCCTCGATCGCAACATTGAGGTGAGAGCGACGCCGCAGAGCAGCACCGGTGCTGAAGCGACGCAGCGTTACCAACGCCTCCCCAAGGGCACCCACGGCCTCGACCCCGAGATCGTCCGCCAGGACCAGCGGGCACGCCTGAGAGCGGCAATGGTCGAGCTGATCGCCGCCAAGGGCTACCCCTCGGTGCGGATCTCCGACCTTGCCCGCCTGGCCCACGTCTCCTCGCCGACGCTCTACGACCTCTACAGCGACAAGGAGGAGCTCTTCCTGGCCAGCTACGAGGAGCAGACCCGTCGCGCCGCCGAGGCCATCGTGAGCGCCTATGAGACCCAGAGCGGGCCCCGCCGGCGCCTGGACGCCGCGATGCTGGCCTTCGCCGAGCTGGCCGCATCGGACCCGCAGGGAGTCTCGCTGCTCGTGCAGGGGGCCTTCGGCGCGGGGACGAACGCCCTGGAGCGGCGCGGTCGCACGCTGCAGGCGCTTGAGAGCGGCATCCAGGCGACCCTCGATCAGGGACTCCCCGCCGCGCCGGGCGACCTGACCGTCAAGGCGATCCTGGGAGGCGTCCGCGAGGTCACTGCCACCCGCCTGCGAGACGGCCGCCAGGGCGAGCTCCCGGGCCTCGCCGGCTCCCTCTCCGAATGGGCGGCCGGCTACCCCACGAGGGTCCCCGAGGGCCTCGAGGCGCCCCTGGCCCGCCCCCACGACCCTGAGGTCTGCCGCGGGCTCTCAGCCCGGGCCCGGCGGGCCGAGGGGCGCCTTCCCCGGCGCAGCGACCTGCCCCGCAGGGCGATCGTCAAAAGCCAGCAGGAGAGGATCGTCGACGCGACCGCCGCGATCGTCGCCCAGAAGGGCCTCGAGGGACTGACCATCGGAGAGATCGTCCGCCGGGCCAGCGTCTCCAACGAGACCTTCTACTCGATCTACGACTCCAAGCAGGACGCCTTCCTGGGCACCCAGAAGGTCGGCCTGCACCAGGCTCTGCGCATCTGCGCGGAGGCCTATGAGAGCCGGCAGGACGACTGGTCCGGCGCTGTCGCAGCCGGGATCGGAGCGCTGTTGGACTATCTCGCCTCCGAGCCCGCCCACGCCCGCCTGAGCCTCGTCCAGGTCTACGGAGCAGGCCCCGCGGCGCTGGCCATCCGCGACGACTCGATGCGTGCCTTCAGCACCTATCTGAGCGCCGGGGCCCGCCTGGCCCGGCCGCCCATCCATGCGGCTCAGATCGCCCCCGAGGCCGTCGTCGGCGGGATCTGGCAGGTCCTTCACCACTACATCGAGAAGGACTCGGCCGACGTCCTGCCGGACGTCGGCCCTCAGCTCATCTGGTTCGCCCTGGCGCCCTTCCTCGGCTCATACCATGCAGCCGAGGTGGCCCTGCTCACTTAGTGAGAGCTGCTCCGTGCAGGCTTTCGGTCGGCATCTCACGGGCTGCCCACCAGTCGGCGACGCTGTCGAGCGCCCCGCCGATGATGCCCTCGCGGAACGCCTTCGTGTCGTTCAGGCGAGGGAGCGGCTCGGCCGGCACGTCGATGCCGATGAAGTCGCACAGCGGCTCGTAGCCTTCCTTGGGGTTCCACACCAGCAGGCGCTCAGCCGGGACGTAGTCGATGACGCTCTGGTTCCAGCGCTCCATCTTGTCGGCCAGCTTGGCAGTCGTCGATGTGTCACCGGCGAAGGCGCCCGTCTCGGGGTCGAAGTTCATCCCGAACATCAGGTCGATGTAGCGGCCCCAGAGCGGGTCCACCACAGCGCGGGCCTGTGAGAGGTAGTGGATCACGGAGTGCCCGTGCCACATTCCCCAAATCGTTTCCTGCATGCTGGCGGCCCATTCCTCGCCGCCGCGGACGCTCAGGAGCACCTTGGCGTCGGGGTAGTAGTCCATCAGGTCGCGGTAGAAGCGCGCCGAGGGCCAGTCGACCGTCGAGCGGCACTCACCGAAGATCGTGTCCCAGTCGGGCTTGCCTTCTGCAACCGCTTCCCAGAGTGGCAGGCCCTTCTCCAGGTCCATCAGCAGGTCACGCATGTGGTAGCAGGGTCCGCAGTCCAGCTGCTCGAGCGCAAACATCTGTGTGGTTGTTGCAGTGCGGGGAAGGCCCGCGCCGATTACCTTCATGGTCGACTCCTCTGTTGGCTCCAAGATGCGGTTCTACCAGTTGACCCACCGGAAAATTGCCACCCCGGAGGTGCGCTTTACCCCCTTCAGCAGCTCGATTAATAGGTTTCCCCCCGTCGCTGCTAGCTATACGTTCAGGTCGAAGAATCTTGTAAGTGTGCGGACTCTTACGGATTCCTTCGACCCGGGAGCGACTTTCAACCGCCACGCGCTCCCGGGGCCGCCGAGGGACTGACACGCAGGTAGGCCAGCACGGCAAGAACACGGCGGTGGTCATCGTCACAGGCCGGTAGATCGAGCTTGGCGAAGATGTTGGTGATGTGCTTCTCGACCGCCCCGGGGGTGACGACCATGCTCTCGGCGATCGCCGAGTTGGACCGTCCCTCGGCCATCAGCTCGAGCACCTCACGCTCACGGGCCGTGAGGGCGGGGAGCGCCTGGGCGTCCCCGTCGGGCGCGGCCAGCAGCTGGGTCACGACCTGGCGGTCCAGGACGGTCCCTCCGGCGGCGACGCTGCGGAGCGCCTCGATGAAGGCCCTGACGTCTCCCACCCGCTCCTTCAGCAGGTAGCCGATCCCGGCGGTGTTCTCGCCGATCAGCTCGCTGGCGTAGGCGGTCTCGACGTATTGGGAGAGCACAAGGACACCGAGGTCGGGACGCCGCCGGCGCGCCTCGATTGCCGCCAGGAGGCCCTCGTCGCTGAAGGTCGGCGGCAGGCGGACATCGACGATCGCGAGGTCCGGTTCGTGCCCGGCGATCGCCCTCAGCAGCCCCGGGCCGTCTTCGGCCTGAGCGACCACCTCGATGTCGTTCTCGCGCAGCAGCGCCACCAGCCCCTCGCGCAGCAGGGCCAGGTCCTCGGCAATGACTACCCGCATGGCAGCCTCACCTCGATGAACGTGCCGCCGCCCTCAGGACTGTTGAGCTGCATCTGGCCGTCCAGCGCCTCGACCCTGGCTCGCAGGCCCGCCAGCCCCGAGCCGTTCTCGTCGGCCCCGCCGCGGCCGTCGTCCCCCACGACCACATGCAGCTCCCTGTGCCCGTCGCTGAGGCGCACCCAGCTGCGCTGCGCATCGGCGTGCTTGGCGGTGTTGGTCAAGGCCTCGGCGATGACGAAGTAGGCGGCGCTCTCAACGGCAGGAGCCAGGCTCCTGTGGGTCTCGGCCACGATCGTCGTGCCGAGCCCGTAGCGGGCGGCAAGTGACTCGACGGCCGCGATGAGGCCTCGGTCGGCGAGCAGCGGGGGAACGATCCCCCGGGCCAGGTCCCTCAGCTCGGCGATCGCGTAGGAGGCCTCCCGCTGGGCGTCTTTGATCAGGTCACGCACCTCGGGCTCCCCGGCCCGCATCTCTGCGCGTCCTAGCTGCAGGGTCAGCGCCACCAGCCGCGCCTGGGCTCCGTCGTGGAGGTCGCGCTCGATCCGCCTGAGCTCGGCCGCCTGGGCGAGGACGGCCTGGCGGCGGGTCCTGGTCAGCATCTCGATCCGGGCCCTCAGGGCTCGCCGGCCCCGGGCCACCAGCACCCTGTCCTGCAGAGCGAACAGCGAGTAGGCGCTGCCCGCGGTGAACAGGCCCAGCAGGGCCCAGGCGGGCCAGAAGCTCTTGGCCCCGGCCAGCAGCCAGGTCAAAAGCCAGGTGAAGATCAGGATGACGGCTGCCACGCCGACGACCGTCCAGACACCGGCAACACGCCTGACGGCGCCCGGCGGGCGCCGCCAGGCCCAGTTGCCGGCCATCTCCAGCAGGACCAGTGCTCCCAGTCCCAGCCAGGCCCAAGCCGGCCAGAAGTAGCCCTGTCCGGCCAGCGCCCAGATCGCAAACAGCAGCAGGGCCACCAGGAGGGCCATCCTGTGGAACAGCGAGCGGGCGTACTCGCCCAGCGAGAGGCCGGCTGCCAGGGCCGGCATCCAGCGCCTGGCCCGCCGGGAGGGGGCCACCAGCTTGACCTCGATCGCAGGCTGCGTCCCGTCCATGAGAGGAATGCTCCCACGGCGGAGCCCCAGCGGGCGTGAGCGCGGGGTCAGAGGGCCTTGGCGGCCCGGCGCTCGGGCGAGATCCGCTTGACGTCCCAGGCCAGGCCGACCCGCTCCATCCCGGAGATGACCAGCGCCGAGATGTCCAGCTGGCGGCGATCCATGCCGTGAACCGCCGAGGTGGGGAAGGCGTGGTGGTTGTTGTGCCAGGCCTCGCCGAAGGACAGCGGCGCCAGCCAGCCGAGGTTGTGGGAGTGATCCTCGGTCGCGTAGCTGCGCCGGCCGAAGAAGTGGCAGAGCGAGTTGATGCTGTAGGTGACGTGGTGCAGCAGCAGGACCCGGACGGCGCCCGCCCAGACCAGCGCCTCGAGGCCCGCCTGGGCGCTGCCGCCGATCAGTACGCCCAGCCCGTAGGGGATGGCGAGCCCGAGGAGCGACCAGAAGATGAAGGTCTTGTCGACGAAGCTGACGACCGGGTCGGCCAGCAGGTCGGGCGCGAAGCGTTCCCTGGACCCGCGCTGGGTGTGATCGAACAGCCAGCCCACGTGGGCGTGGCCCAGACCGCGCAGGGCGCCCCGCCAGCCGCCGCCGCTGTCCACGTGGGGGCTGTGGGGATCGCCGAAGCGGTCCGAGTAGGCGTGGTGCTTGCGGTGGTCGGCCACCCAGGAGATGCAGGGCCCCTCGATCGACATCGTCCCGAGGACCGCCCAGACACCGCGCATGAAGGGGGTCGTCTGGAAGCTCCGGTGTGTCAGCAGGCGGTGGAAGCCGACGGTCACGCCCAGCCCGGTGAGCGTGTACATCAGCAGGAAGATCCAGACGTCGAACCAGTGGAGGTGGGTGTTCCAGACCTGGACCGCCACCAGCAGCAGGACAAGGGGCGGAACGACCGTGATGAGGCCCGTGATGATCCGGTCGAGAGTTTCCAGTTCGGGGACCTGGATCTCCTCGGGCGTCGGGCCGGCGGGGCCCTCCTGGGGCTCGGGATCTCCGAGCGCGCGCGGCGGGGGTGCGGCAGAGACGCTCATGCCCCACACATCCTGAGCCCCGGCGGCGCCCCTGTCGATGAGGGTCGCCACCGTCGGGCGGGGGGCCTACCCCCCAGTCGAAGGGGAGGCAGGCACCAGCGAGCGGGAGTCTCTAGGGACTGCGAACGTCCAGGACTACCTTGCCGACGGCACGGCGCTCATCGAGCGTGTGCAGCGCCTTCGCAGCCTCCTCCAGAGGGAAGCGCTGGCCGATCACCGGCCGGACGATCCCAGCCTCCATCATCTCGCCGATGGCCGCGCCGATCTGGCGGTTCACGTCGGGCTTGCCCATCACGTAGGCGCCCCAGCCGGCACCGATGACCTCGGTGTTCTTGAGCAGCAGGCGGTTGACCTTCACTTCGGGGATCGAGCCACCGGTGAAACCGACGACGACCAGCCGGCCGTCCTCAGCCAGGGAGCGCAGGCTGTCCAGGAATCGATCCCCTCCAACAGGATCGAGCACCATGTCGACGCCGCCTCCGGAGAGCTCGACGACCTCGTCCTTCCAGCCGTCGGCGATCATCACGACATGGTCGGCCCCGGCGTCTTCGGCGACCTTGCGCTTCTCCTCGGTGGAGACCGTCGCGATCGTCTTGGCACCCAGTCCCCTGGCGACCTGCAGCGAGGCCGTCCCGACGCCTCCGGCCGCGCCGTGAACCAGGACAGTCTCGCCGGCCTCGAGGCGCCCGCGGGTCTTCAGGCAGAAGTAGGCCGTGTGGTAGTTGAGCACCAGGGCGGCGCCCTGGGCGAAGTCCAGCTCGTCGGGCAGGGCGAAGGTGAAGTACTCGGGTGCGACAGTCGTCTCGGCCCAGCCGCCCAGGGCGCAGAAGGCCGCCACGCGGTCACCCGCCTTGACGGAGGCCTCGGGCGGAGCTGAGATGACTACGCCGCCGACCTCGCTGCCGGGAACGTAGGGCAGGGGCGGTTTCATCTGGTACTGGCCCCTGGACTGCAGCAGCTCGGGGAAGGAGACGCCGGCGACATGGACCTCGACGAGGACCCCCGACCCCGGGGTAAGCATGTGGGAGGGCTCCGGCTCGGGCAGCTCGACCAGTGCCAGGGCGCTGTCGGGTCCGTCCTCGTTGACGATCTGGATGGCTTTCATGGCCGGTGATTATGTCCGAGCGGCAACGACGAGGCCCTGAGGCTGTGCAGAGGGCCCTCCCGTGGCGCATAATCGCCTTGACGCGCCGGCGGGCGCCGGAGCGAAAACTCCGAGGGAGAGGTCAGCCATGGCAAAGGTTCTCTGCGTGCTCTACGACGACCCGGTCGACGGCTTCCCGCCGGCCTATGCGCGTGACAGTGTCCCGAAGATCGAGGGCTATCACGGCGGGCAATCGGCGCCGACCCCCGAAGGCCTGGGTTTCACTCCGGGCGAGCTGCTGGGCTGCGTCTCGGGCGAGCTGGGCCTGCGGGACTTCCTCGAGGGCCTGGGGCACGAGCTGGTGGTGACGTCTGACAAGGACGGTCCGGACTCGGTCTTCGAGCGGGAGCTGACCGATGCGGAGGTCGTCATCTCACAGCCCTTCTGGCCGGCCTACCTGACGGCCGAGCGGATCGCCAAAGCCGAGAACCTCAAGCTCGCACTGACCGCCGGGATCGGCTCGGACCACGTCGACCTTCAGGCGGCGATCGAGAAGGGGGTGACGGTCGCCGAGGTGACCTACTCGAACAGCATCAGCGTGGCCGAGCACGTGGTGATGATGATCCTGGCCCTGGTGCGCAACTACATCCCCTCGCACCTCCTCGTCCTGGACGGCGGCTGGAACATCGCCGACTGCGTGTCGCGCTCCTATGACCTCGAGGGAATGCAGGTCGGGACTGTCGCGGCCGGGCGGATCGGCACGGCGGTCCTGCGACGCCTGAAGCCGTTCGAGGTGGGCCTTCACTACACCGACCGCCACCGTCTTCCCGAGGATGTCGAGCGCGAGCTGGGCCTCACCTTTCACCCCGATGCCCAGTCGATGGTTCCGGTCTGCGATGTGGTGACGATCAACGCCCCCCTTCACCCCGAGACGGAGAACCTGTTCGACGAGGAGCTGCTGGGCAAGATGAAACGGGGCGCTTACCTGATCAACACGGCCAGGGGCAAGATCTGCGACCGCGACGCTGTGGCCCGTGCCTGCGAGAGCGGACAGATGGCGGGTTATGCGGGAGATGTCTGGTTTCCCCAGCCGGCGCCACGCGATCACCCCTGGCGCACCATGCCCCATCAGGGGATGACGCCGCACACCTCCGGCACAAGCCTCTCGGCCCAGGCCCGCTACGCCGCCGGCTCGCGGGAGATCCTCGAGTGCTACTTCGCCGGACGGCCGATCCGCGAGGAATACCTGATCGTCGACGGCGGGCGCCTGGCCGGAGCGGGGGCGCACTCCTACAGCGAGGGGAACGCCACCGGGGGCTCCGAGGAGGCGGCCCGCTTCAAGAGCTGACCGGGGTCAGTCCTCCTCGGGAGGCCCGGGGTCGAGGTCGCGCAGGTCCTGGTGCTCGACGAGCGTCCTTGGACGCCCGCCACTCAGACGGGCGCGGAGGTCGAAGTAGAGGATCGCCGTGGTCAGGGCGGCGAACGAGGCGGTGATCGTGCGAACGGCGATGCCCACCGAGACGGATGCGGCCCCCGTGGCACTGCCCAGCGGGATCGCCCGTGCGCCGGCCGTGACCCCGGCCGTCACCAGCGCGATGAGCAACAGGAGCCAGAAGATGTGCAGGAATTGATCGTGCGCCAGCTGGCCGCTGCGGCGCAGCGATGGGATCCAGCCTTCGTGCTCGATCGCCGCGACCTGGGCGACGACGGCCCAGTGAAGCGAGAGCAGGATGCCGGGGACGATCAGGGCGATGAAGCCCAGGATGATGCCCGCACCCGAGACGATCACGGCAGCGACCGCCACGGGCAGCACCTGCAGGCCGCGCAGGGCCACCTGGCCGATGCGCGGCCGCTCCCCTTCGCCGATCTTCAGGACGGCATGGATGTGCAGCACCGAGACCAGCGGAGTGACGACGATCGCCTCGATCACCAGCAACAGGTAGAAGCGCGCAACGGGCTCATGGGCTGTGCTGCTCAACGGCCCCGTGCCGGTCACGGCAAGGACGATCAGCTCGTAGGGTCCGATCACACCGAGGGCCAGGGTCAGGAAGATCAGCGGGTAGCGCTGGTAGACATCGAGCGCCTCGCCGATGATCCCCGAGACCGAGCGCTCGCGTTCGATCGCGTTCGGCTCGGCCTCCTCCATCCTCAGAACAGACGGTAGGTCTGGATCGAGAGGAAGAAGCCGTGCCCGTCGGAGGGCCGGGTGCAGGTCATGCCGTTGGTGGCGCTGACACAGTCGAAGGACCCCGAGAGGCTGCTCGAGCCGTAGGGAAGGACGGGGCTCGATGGGTCCCGGGCCGTGTCGCCGGCGCAGACGAAGCGGGCCTTCCCGATCGTCCCCAGCTCGGCGCCCTGGCCGAAGTCCACGACCGACGGACAGCTCGCCGGGCGAGGAGGCGGAGACCAGCTGCGCCGCTCGATGTCGCAGCGAGCCTGCCCGGCACTGAGCATGCAGCCGATGTTGCCGCTGGGGCTGCGGAAGGCGCTCAGATGAACGACGGGGCCGGTCTGCTCGATTACGGTCTTCGAGCTTTCACCGGTGGAGCTTGCGGCGCCTGCCGCGGACGGCGAGCCGCCGACGGTGACCGTCTTCGTGGAGCCGCCGCAGCCGGCGAACGCCAGCAGGCCGAGGAGGAGCGGCAGGGCGAGACGGGCGTTCCGATGAGAGAAATTCACGCCGCCAGCCTATGCAGCGGCCCGGTCCCCCCGCCTTGACGCCTCGGCGCCGCTCAACCCTCGACGGTCAGGACGGCCTTGCCGGCGATGCGCCGGTCGATCAGCGCCTCGATCGCCTCGGGGGCCTCGCGCCAGGATGAGACGCGGTCGATCGAGCAGTCCAGCCGCCCGGCGGCAACCAGGTCCGCCAGGCGCCCCAGGTCGCGGGTGCCCGAGTTGTGGCGCTGAAGCTGGCCGAAGACGAACAACCCCTGCAGCCTGGCGCCGGGCGCGCGGCCGAAGAAGGCGCGCGTCGGAAACGACACCGGCGCGGGATCGGAGGAGGCGAAGGAGACGATCGTCCCCCAAGCCGCAACCCGCTGCATGGCGGCCGACAGCGACGCGCCGCCGACGCCCTCGATGATCGCGTCGAACTCGGGCCCCGAGGGCTCGAGCTCGTGAAGCACGTCGGCGGCGCCAAGCTCGCTCAGGCCGCGGGCGCGCTCGGGGCTTGCCGAGACGCCCGTCACATGGGCGCCGGCCATCGCCGCCAGTTGGATCGCGAAGCGTCCGACCCCTCCGCTGGCCCCGGTCACGAGGACCCGCTTGCCGAGGACCGAGCCGATGATGTCGAGTGACATCAGAGCCGTCAGCCCGGCGACGGGAAGGGTTGCTGCCTGGGCGTCGGTGACGCCGTCGGGAAGCGCCGCAAGGATCTTCGTGTCGACGGGCGCGAGCTCGGCCCAGGCGCCGCGGTTGACGAGTCCGACGACGCGCGTCCCGGCCGCCGGGCCGCTTCCATCGGCGGCGGCTCGCTCGACGACGCCCGCCAGGTCCCAGCCGTTGACCTCGCCGTCGTCCATGTCCGGGAGGCGCCGCACCTCGCCGCGGTTCAGCGAGATCGCCCTGACCCGGACGAGCGCCTCCCCGGGGAGCGGCTCCGGCTCAGCCACCTCGCGCAGCGAGATGTCCCCCGGCGCGCCTGGAGAGGCCGTCAGGGCGAGCAACGGGCGGGCCTAACCCAGCTCGGGGGAGGGGGCGAGCCTAGCCTGGGCGGGCGCGTCGGCCTTCAGCCACACGATCAGGGCGGTGATCGCCGAGACCGTCACGACCGAGGGCCAGGGGCCGATCGCCAGGGTCAGGATGTGCGAGAGGACGAAGGCGCTGAAGCCGACGGCTGTCAGCGCCAGGGCTGTCCTGGCGCCGTGGCGCCTGTGCCAGAGAGCCGCGCATCCGAGGCCCCCGCAGAGCAGGACGACCCCGCCGACGGGCCTCGAGCCGGTCACTTCGACGGCTGCCCAGCCCGCGAGCAGGGTGCCGGCGGCGAGAGGTGCGCTTGGCGGGTTCCGCATCAGCTTGAGACTAGCGGCGCACGAGCCGAGCGTCGGCGTCGAGCGCGAAGCCGGTCAGCCCGAAGCGATCGGCCAGCAGCTCGGGGAGCTGCTCACGGTCGACGGGCGTGTGGTTCACCTCGCGGGGGGTCAGCTCGACGAGAGCCGGCCCGGCCCAGTCGCTCAGCACCAGGCGCCGGCCGTCGGGCCACTGGCGGCTTACGAGGAAGCCGTCGACGAAGCGTGAGGCGGGGTAGGTCGAGGTGAACCAGTTCGCGGCCTCGATATCGGCCTTGGGCACGGGAAAGGGAAGGAACGCGTAGAGATCGGCCCACCCGTCGGCGGTCCCGGTCTGCAGCACGTATTCGCTGGAGCGCTCGATGACCCGATAAGTCCAGCCGGCCTGCTCGTGCTCGCCCCCCGGGCCCCAGGGGATCGGTTCGAGCAGCGTCCCTCCCCCGAAGCCCACGTCGGCATGCCAGCGCTCGCCCTGCCACTCGACGCCGAGCAGGAGATGGGTGCGGGGCCTGGGGGCGTTCGGGTCGGCGGCCACCAGAACCCGGGCGAGGTAGAGCTCGACCTCGGCTCCGAGAGCCTCGAGGGCGCTCTTCAGCAGCAGGTTCTGCTCGAAGCAGTAGCCGCCGCGGTTGCTCGCGAGGAGCTTCGCGGCGAGGTCGTCCTCCTCCAGCGAGACGGGCAGGCCGCAGTGCGGGTCGAGCGACTCGAAGGGGATCGAGGTGACGTGGGCCAGGTGAACCTCGGCGAGCGTTGGATCGCCTTCGCCCAGACCCACCCGGGCGAGGTAGGCATCGAGATCGAACACGGCGCCTAACTCTAGCCTCGGGACGCAATACTGAGGCGATGGCCTACGCCCCGCCGGCACGCCACCTGCTCCGCGCCAAGGACATGGCGGACTCGAGATATGCCGAGCCGCTCGGAGTCGAGCAGCTGGCGAGCGCCGCCGGGCTCTCGCGAGCCCACTTCAGCCGGGAGTTCAAGAGCGCCTTCGGAGAAACGCCGCACGCCTACCTGCTGACCCGCCGCCTCGAGCGGGCCGCCTCGCTGCTGCGCAACACGGATCGTCAGATCCTTGACATCTGCCTCTCGGTGGGGCTGCAGAGCCTCGGCTCATTCACGACCAGCTTCACCCGGATGTATGGGATGCCGCCCTCGGCCTACCGGGCGAGCTTTCCCCCGGCGTCGGCGATGGCCCTCGTGCCGGGCTGCATCGTTCGCGCCCACAGCCGCCCGAAAAGGCGCACTTTTCGAGAAGACAGCGCCAAGCCCGACGCCTAGTGTGGCTGGAGTCCAAGAGTTCGACAAGCAAAGGAGCCGATGATGCACATCGCCAACGCCCAGCTGTGGGTCCACGACCAGGAGGAGGCACTTGCCTTCTACACCGAGAAGCTCGGCATGGAGGTCCGCGCCGACGTGACGCTCCCCGAGATGGGGGACTTCCGCTGGCTGGCCGTCAGCCCGGCGGGCCAGCCGGACGTCTCGATCGTCCTGATGGCGATCCCCGGGCCGCCGATGATGGACCCCGAGACGACCGGCCAGGTCGAGAACCTGATGGCCAAGGGCTTCGCCGGCACCGTGTTCCTGACGACCGATGACTGCCAGGCGACCTACGAGGAGCTGACGGCGCGCGGCGTCGAGTTCCACGAAGCGCCCGAAGAGCGCCCCTACGGGATCGACTCGGGCTTCCGCGACCCCTCGGGTAACAACCTCCGCCTGAGCCAGCTCCGCGACCTGGCCGAGCTGGAAGCGGCCTCGCAGGTCGGAGCCGCCTAGCCGTCGATCCCGCCTCCCCGCTTGGTCCGCTAGCGTCCCGCGGGCCGAGCGGCGGAAAGGCGGGAGGAGCAATGGGGCGGGCATACGAGCGGGGACTTCAGGAGGTCGGCGAGGGCCTCTACGCCTACCTGCAACCGGACGGGAGCTGGGGCTGGTCGAACGCGGGACTCGTCAGCGACGGCGAGAGCACGCTGCTGATCGACACGCTCTACGACCTGGCGCTGACGGAGCAGATGCTCAGCGACATGCGCCGGGCAGTGCCGGCGGCGGCGCGGATCGACACGCTGTTCAACACTCACGCCAACGGGGACCACTGCTACGGCAACCAGCTCGTCGGCGGCGCCCGCATCGTGGCAACCGAGCGGACGGCCGCGGAGATGACCGAGCTCCCGCCGGCGGCGATGGCGGCGATCGTCGAGCAGGCGCCCAACATGGGCGCCCTGGGCGAGTTCTTCCTCAGCTGCTTCGGCGCCTTCGACTTCAGCGGCATCGAGCCGGTGCTGCCCACCGAGACGTTCAGCAGCGAGCTGACGCTGCGGGTCGGCTCCGAGGAGGTGCGGCTGATCGAGATGGGCCCGGCCCACACGCGGGGCGACACGATCGCCCTGCTTCCCCGCCAGCGCGTGATGTTCACCGGGGACATCCTCTTCAACGGGGCCCACCCGATCGCCTGGGCCGGCCCCGTCTCCAACTGGATCGCCGCCTGCGAGCGGATCGAGGCGCTCGACCCGCTGCTCCTCGTCCCCGGGCACGGTCCGCTGGCCGAGCTGGACGACGTGCGCGAGACCCGGGCCTACTTCGAATATCTCTACGAGCAGGCTCGCCGCACGCACGCCGAGGGGATGACTCCGCTGCAGGCGGCCCGCTCGATCTCCCTCGACCGTTGGGCTGACTGGGGAGAGCGCGAGCGGCTGGTGGTCAACATCGGGACGATCTACTCCGAGCTGTCGGGCTCGGAGCCGATGAACCCGCTCGAAGCCTTCCAGCAGATGGCCGAGCTGGCCGCGGCGGAGGAGCCCTCCCCCTGAGATGGCCGACTGGCGGGACGTCCGCCGTCTGGCCCTCGCTCTGCCCGAGACGAGCGAGCGGACCTCCCGCGAGCGCGCCCAGTGGCGCGTCAAGGACAAGCTCTTCGTCTGGGAGCGTCCGCTGCGGGCGAAGGAAGTCGAGGAGCTCGGTCCGCTGGCTCCCGAGGGCGCGATCATGGGCGCCCGCGTCGAGCACCTGATCGCCAAGGAGGCACTGCTGGCCGACGACCCCGGGATCTTCTTCACCACCTCGCACTTCCACAACGTCGCCGCCGTCCTCGTCCGCCTCGACGAGATCGACGGCGCCACCCTCGAGGAGATCGTCACCGAGGCCTGGCTGGCCCGGGCCCCCGAGCGCCTGGGACGTGACTACCTGCAGCGCTCGGAGGAACCGTGACGGAAAGCGGGAGCGACGGGACTCGAACCCGCGACCTCTGCCGTGACAGGGCAGCGCTCTAACCTGCTGAGCTACGCCCCCGCGTGGGCACGCGCGGCCCGGGGGCACGCGGCGCCCCCTCAGTATGCCAAGGCTGGATCGGAAGTCCCCCACCGGGGAAACTGGCTGGGCGGCCAGTCCTTGCTCTAGGCTGTGGCGATGGCACTCGTCGGCCCTCCCCCGATGCTGAATGCCCGGCCTCTGTCGGTCATGTTCGAAGACCTCAAAGACGAGCGTTCGGCCAGCGTTCCGTTCCCGCCGGGCGACACCAGCTTCTCGATGCGCCGGACGCGGGCGTTCGCCGTCGAACCGATGCCCCTGCTCGTCGAAGCCTACGAACGCTACGGGCCGATCTTCACCACCCGGCTGTTCCACAGCAACGTCGTCTGGATGCTCGGACCGGCGGCCAACCACTACATGACCGTCTCCCACGCCTCGAACTTCGGCTGGCGCGAGGGTCACTTCCGCGATCTGATCGGCCTGATGGGCGACGGGCTGCTGACGATCGACGGTGACTTCCACCGCCGCTCGCGCCTGGTGATGCTCCCGGCCTTCCATCGCGAGCACATCGCAGCCTCCGTGCAGACGGTGCTCGATGAGACCGATGCGGCGCTGGCGGAGCTGACCCCGGGGGCGGAGCTCGACCTCTACACCTGGACCAGGCATCTGGCGATGCGGGTGGCCATGCGCGCCCTGTTCGGCCTCGACCCGGACGGCGCCAGGGCACGGGCGATCGACGCGGCGGCGCTGTTCGAGGAGGCCCTGGCCTTCTACTCGAGCGACTACCTGCTGCGGGTCTTCCGGGGCCGCCGCTCGCCCTGGGGAAAGATGCAGCATGCGGCCCGCAAGCTGGACGACCTGATCTACACCGACATCGCCGAGCGCCGCAGCGACGGGCGCCGGGGCGAGGACATCATCAGCCTGCTGCTGGATGCTCAGGACGACGAGGGCAACAGCCTCAGCGACCTGCAGATCCGCGACGAGGTCATGACGCTCCTGTTCGCCGGCCACGACACGACCACCTCGACGATCTCATTCATGTTCTACGAGCTTGCTCGCCACCCGGCGATTGCGGCTCGCCTGCGGGCTGAGCAGGACGCCCTGCTCGACGGCGGGCGCCCGACACCGGCGCAGCTGCTCGGGGGCGAGCTCCCCGAGCTCGAGATGGTCCTGGACGAGACGCTGCGCAAGTACCCGCCCGCATGGGTTGGCCCGCGTCGGGCGCGCGAGCGCTTCGAGTTCGAAGGCGTGGCGGTGCCCGAGCGGGCCTTTGTGAACTACTCCTCCTGGGCCTCCCACCACCTTCCGGACGTTTTTCCCGAGCCGGAGGCATTCCGCCCGGAGCGCTTCACGCCCGAGGGCAAGGCCGCAATGCCCAAGGGCGCCTACATCCCGTTCGGCGGCGGCTCGCGGACCTGCATCGGGATGCGCTTCGGACAGCTCGAGGTGCGAGCGATCGCCTCGCTGATCCTGGCCCGCTGCTCGCTGAGCCTGCCGGACAGTTTCACCCTGAACATTCGCCAGATGCCGACGATCAGCCCGCGGGACGGACTGCCCATGATCGTCGGAGAGCGTCCGGCCCGGGCGACCTCCGAGCTCGCCGCTGCCGCCTGAGCGGAGCGCCGCCGGGCGCCGGGCAGACCCTCAGTGCAGCAGGGCCTCGATGCTCAACCGGTAGGTGAGTGGCTGGCGGCTCGTGACGTGTGCGCCAATCGACTCGATGTGGACGTGGTGGTCGGAGAAGAGGGTCAGCTGGAAGCCTTCGATCAGGAACCCGACGGGATGGACGACGAGGCTCCCATCCTTCGCTTCGGCACGCGCGTTGACCGAGGTGGCGATCCCGAACAGCCCACCGCCGGCCCGCACTTCGACATGCCCTTCCCGGCTGTCCAGCAGTGACACCGAGACGCCCGCCGGCAGGGCGGCCGCCGCCTGCGCAGCGGTCGTGGTGGCTTCGCCGCTGAGCTGATCGCCGCGCTTGCGCAGCACGGCGTCCTCGAGTTCGAGCGTGCCCAGCCTGACCGAGGAGGCGCTCACATCCATGCTCTGGACCCCTTTCGATTCCCACAGCAGCGCCGAGGCCTGCTTCGGGGTGAGGGTGAGATGCCCGGCCATCACGTGGGCGGAGTCCGCGTCGCCCCAGAGCAGCTTCACGGCCGGCCAGGCGGAGACGGATACGTCTTCGACCTTCCCGTAGCGGCCGATCCGCGAGGAGATCCTGTGTGCGGCGATCCTCGGCAGGATGAGCTGGGCGATCACCAGGACCGCCAGCAGGACCCCCGCGGTGAGGGCGAGGACCTTCAATGGACGCACGCCGCTCCGCATCGGGCAAGCTTCGCAGGCTCATCCAATCTCCTCCACAGGAACCTCCGATCGAGTCCCGCTAGCCTTGTTGCTCGCCGTCTGGGGCGCGTAGCTCAGTTGGCTAGAGCACCTCGCTTACACCGAGGGGGTCGCCCGTTCGAGTCGGGCCGCGCCCATCCCCTTCACCCACCGTCCAGTCCCAAGAGGCCCGCGAAATGACCGATGAGAACCCCACCCGAATCGCCGTGATCGGCTCAGGCCCGGCCGGCTTCTATGCGGCAGGCCACCTGCTGAAGGACGCCGAGGCCGGCTTCGAGGTGGACATGATCGAGCGCCTGCCGACCCCATGGGGGCTGGTCCGCTCGGGGGTGGCGCCGGACCACCCGAAGATCAAGTCCGTGACCCGCGTCTATGAGAAGACCGCCGCGCACCCGCGCTTCCGGTACTTCGGCAACGTGACGTTCGGTGAGCATGTCAGCCGCGAGGAGCTGCTCCGCCACTACCACGCGATCGTCTACGCGACCGGCTCGCCGTCGGACCGGCCGCTGGGGATTCCCGGAGAAGAGCTGCCGGGCTCGCACGCGGCGACCGAGTTCGTGGGCTGGTACAACGGCCACCCCGACCACACCCACCTCGAGGTGGATCTGCTGGCGGCGGAGCGGGCCGTCGTGATCGGCAACGGGAACGTTGCGGTCGATGTGGCGCGGATGCTCGTCCTGGCTCCCTCAGAGCTCGAACCGACCGACACTGCCGACCATGCACTCGAGGTGCTGGCCCAGAGCCGGGTAAACGAGGTCGTCGTGATCGGCCGCCGGGGGCCGGCCCAGTCGGCCTTCACCAATCCCGAGCTGCTCGAGCTGGGGGAGCTGGCGGACGCGGACGTGATCGTCGACGAGGCCGAACTCGAGCGGGGCCTTGCGGTGGACGACGCGAAGGCCGCCGAAGATGCGACGGCCCGGCGGAACGTCGAGATCCTCCGCTCATACGCGCAGCGCGAGCCGACGGGGCGCCCGAAGCGGGTCATCCTTCGCTTTCTGCTCTCGCCTACGGCTCTGGTCGCCCGGGACGGCGGCCACCTGGGCGCCGTCGAGCTGGTCCGCAACGAACTCGTGGCGGGCGATGACGGAACGCTGCGAGCCAAGGCGACCGACGAGCACGAGACGATCGAGACTGGGCTCCTGTTCAGGGCGATCGGCTACCGAGGCATCCCTCTGCCCCAGGTGCCATTCGACGAGCGTGCCGCCGTCATCCCCAACTCGGCCGGCCGCGTGACGGACCCCGACTCTGGCGAGCAGCTGCCCGGCGAGTACGTGGTGGGCTGGATCAAGCGTGGTCCCTCGGGCGTCATCGGCACGAACAAGAAGGACGCCCAGGAGACGGTCGACGCGATGTTTGCCGACCTGGCCGCGAACAACGGACATCCGGCTCCCGCGCCGCACGAGCCGGCCGAGCCGAACCCCGAGGCGATCGAGAAGCTGCTGCGCGAACGCCAGCCACAGCTGGTCACCTACGAGGGCTGGGAAGCCATCGACCGCCACGAGAAGGCGCTCGGCGAGGCCGCCGGGCGCCCGCGGGTCAAGCTGACGAACATCGACGAGATGCTCGCAATCGCCGCCGCCGAAGCCCCTTAGCCGCAGGGCACTCGATGCCCCGGGGCGCGGGGCCATATGCCAGACTGTCGCCCGCAGGCCCCGTTAGCTCATCTGGTAGAGCGCCGGACTTTTAATCCGGTGGGGCGGGTTCGAGTCCCGCACGGGGCACATAGGAAGTGGTTGGACCGGGCGGGTGCTCCGCCTATAGCCGCGGGTCGACCGGCTCGCTCTCCATCGCGAGAACGCCGAAAACGCATTCGTGGACTCGGTAGAGAGGCTCCCGCCTGACGAACCGGTCGAGCGCCTCGATGCCGAGCCCGAACTCACGGACGGCGAGTGCACGCTTGCGGCCCAGGTTCCGTGATCTCAGCCGCTCGTTCTGCCCGGGAGCGGTGTACTCGGGGCCGTAGATGATCCGCAGGTACTCACGGCCTCGGCACTTGATGCCCGGCTGGACAAGTCCCTTTCGTCCCTGAGCTATGAAGCTCATCGGCTTGACCACCATCCCCTCGCCGCCGCGGCCGGTGAGCTCCTCCCACCACGCGACGCCGAGCGCCTCCTGTGCCGCGTCGGTGACATCGACAACGTGCCGACCCGTCCCCTGGAGCCATCCAGGGTCCGCGTCGACGAGTCTGTCGCAGCGCTCCAGGTGCCAGCCGTGGTCGCGGTCCGAGTAGACCCCGCCCTCGCCGGCGAGGATGTGAAACGGCGCCAGGCGCAGGTCATTGACGCCGCTCACCGGCCAGACGTAGTGCCGGTAGGCATCCACGTAGTGATCGATGTCCGAGATCCGGCTGCGCTGCTTCTCGAGCAGGGGCGCGACCTCCAGGCCGCGGCTCTGCGCGGTTTCAAGCGTCGCCACCGTGGCCGCGAGGCCGGCGTGGGCGGCGGCTCCGACTGCGGCGTACTGGCGCCGAATGAGCTCGATCGCCTTGGCAGACCACGGCATCAGCTCGCAGTCGAGCACGAGCCAGTCTGTTTCGAGCTCGCTCCAGAGGCCTGCGCCGTCGGCGGCCGCTCGGACCCTCGAGAGCGCTTCCTCCGTTTCCCTATGGCTACTGAGGAACGGTCGCCCGGTCCGGGTGTAGATCGCGCCGGTCTCGCCGCTGTCGACACCGAACCGCCCACGTGCGACATCCGCGTCGCGGCACACAACCACGACCGCGCGGGAGCCCATGTGCTTCTCCTCGCAGATGACCTGGGGCACACCGTCTGATCGATATTCCGCAAAGGCGCTCGCAGGATGCTCCAGGAGATCGGGAAGGGCGGACGTGGCGGTCGGCGCCATCGTCGGCGGCAGGTAGACGATCCAGCGCGGGTCCATCGAGTAGCGGCTCATGACCTCGAGGGCCGCGGCTGCGTTCTCCTCGCGAACCGTGACCGCGCGCGCCAGCTTCGTCTGGATGATCCGCTTGCCTGAAACGTCCCCGATGTCGAGCAGCAGGGCCGGGCGCGCCTCGTCTGCTCCCGCGACGACCTCGTCCGCCGGGAGGAACGGCTTGGCGGGCTCGTAGTAGACGCGCGCAGCGGGGACCGAGACAAGCTCTCGCTCGGGCCAGCGCAGCGCCGTGAGCTTGCCGCCGAACACACAGCCCGTGTCGATGTTGATCGTGTTGTTCAGCCACTCCGGGTCGGCCACGGGGGTATGGCCGTAGACGACTACCGGGTCACCCCGGTAGTCAGCGGCCCATTGACCGCGGACCGGCAACCCGAACTCGTCCGTCTCACCCGTCGTTTCCCCGTAGAGCGCGAAGTCTCTGACCCTCGCGGAGGAGCGTCCCTGGTAGGCCTGCTTCATTCCGGCATGCGCGACGACCAGCGCGCCGTCGTCGAGGATCGCATGGCTCACCAGGGCGTCGAGAAAGTCCCGCGTCTGCTCGCGAAACTCGTCGCTCTCCGTCTCGAGCTGCTCGAGTGTCTCGGCGAGCCCGTGGGCGACCTTGACATCCCGGCCTTTGAGCTTTCGTGCGAGCTTCACGTCGTGGTTGCCGGGCATGCAGATCGCAGTGCCGGCAGCGGCCATGCCCATGACGAGCCGCAGGACGGCCGGCGTGTCGGGCCCGCGGTCACCGTAGTCGCCCACGAACACGGCGCGGCGCCCCTCCGGCGGCGTGACCCCGACCCCGTCCGGCGCGACGATGTAGCCGAGCTCGGCCAGCAGAGCGGTCAACTCGGCGTGGCACCCGTGGATGTCACCGATGATGTCGAACGGCCCGTGCTCAGCGCTCCGGTCAGTCCAGAGAGGAGTCCGAGTGACTTCGACCGACGCGATCTCCTCGAGTGAATCGAGCACCCACACATTGCGAAAGCCCTCTCGCTTGAGGTGCTTGATCGAGCGGCGCAGCTGTGTGCGCTGCCTGCGGACCACATGCGCCCCGAAGGCTCGATCGGCTCGTGAGCTGTTTCGCTCGAGACAGACCGACTCGGGCGGGTCGAGGACGATCGCGACCGGGAACAGGTCGTGCGCCCTGGCGAGTTCGACCAGCGGCTTGCGCGCGTCGCGCTGCACGTTCGTCGCGTCGACGACCGTGAACCGCGGCTGAGCGAGTCGCCGCCCGGCGATGAACTGCAGAACTGCGAACGCGTCGGGGGTGGCCGCCTGGTCGTTTTCATCGTCTGACACGAGTCCTCGGCAGAAGTCCGAGGAGATCACCTCGGTCGCCCTGAAGTGCTCGCGCGCAAACGTGCTCTTGCCTGAGCCCGACGCTCCGACGAGCACCACGAGACTTGGATCGGGGAGGGCAATCCTCATCGGCTGAACACCGCCATCTGCGTGGGCGGCCCGACCTCGTCGTCGACTGGGCCGACCGGCAGGTAGCGGACTGCGTAGCCATGACGGGCTGACACGCCCTCGGCCCATGAGACGAACTCCTCGCGTGTCCATTCAAAACGGTGGTCCGAGTGACGCATCGCCCCTGCCGGCAGCGTCTCCCAGCGCACGTTGAACTCCGCATTTGGCGTTGTCAGGACGATGGTCTTTGGGCGTGCCGAGCCGAAGATGTTCTGCTCGAACGCGGCGAGCCTGGGCGGGTCGAGGTGCTCGACCACCTCGACCAGAGCGGCGGCATCGAACCCGGCGAGCCGCTTGTCCCTATAGGTCAGCGCGCTGTGGAGGAGGCTGACCTTTTCACGCTGCGCGTCGTGCATGGTGTCGAGCCTCAATCGCCGGGCGGCCTCTTCCAGTGACCGAACGCTGACATCGACGCCAACGACCACGTCGTAGTCCTCTTTGATCAGGCGGGTCAGCAGAGCCCCCGCACCGCAACCGAGGTCCAGCACGCGGCGAGCTCCCGACGCCTTCAACACGGCCTGGACGCTCCCCAGCCGCTGGTCGCGCAGCGAAACGCGCTCCTCGAGATCCTGCTCGCGGTCGGGCGCGTCGGGATCCTCCGCCGGCGGGGCGGCCTCATCCATCTCCAGCAGAACGGGGGCGTACAGATGGGCCTGCTTCTTCAGGTAGCGCCGGACGATGAGATCGCGCTGGGGATGAGCCGGGAGCCAGCCCTCACCGCGGCGCATGAGCTTCTCGACCTCGGCCGTGTCGACCCAGTAGTGCTTGTCGTCGTCGAGCACGGGGATCAGCACATACAGGTGGGTCAGCAGGTCGGCCAGTCTCACCTGCCCGCTGATCCGGAGCGACACATGACCGCTCCCCCACTCGGGGAACATCGGGTCGAGCTCGATCTCCTTGGCGTCCACCTCATAGCCGAGAGGCTCAAAGAGATCGCGGACGAGCGAAGCGCCGCCGCGGGCGGGCACAACGGGCAGCGTGGCTTCCAATGGGATCGCCGTTGCGACCAGCTCCTCGTGTCCCTTGCAGAAGCCGGCCATGGCGCTCTTGAAAACCGTGAGGAGCGCGACCGACAGGAACGACGACGCGACATAGGGACGGTCGTTGACGTACTGGGCGAGCGCAAAGCTGTTCGGACCGCGGCCTCGCCTGACCAGGCCCACCGGGTCGATGTCGAGAAACAGGGCCGCCGTGCATCTGTCCTCGCGGGCCTCGGGATAGAGGACGTGCGCCTCCCCGAAGGGAACGTCGAATGTCTGGACCCGGTCCGGGTGCTTGTGCAGCAGAAACCCGAGATCCGTGGCTGGGCTATGGGTCGTTGTGATCGTCAGGAGCACGGGCTCTGAGGCTACCGGGCGCTTGCACCTCGGCCCGGCCTATTTCCCCGGTGCGCTACAGCCCCAGGTCCGGCTGCGTGCCGCCGGCTCTATCGCGCTCGGCAACCACCTTCTTGACCATTCCGAGAACGCGGATGATCGCGAAGCTGTACGGGATCGCGATCACGACGAACAGCACCAGAAGCCACGTGGGCCGGTGGAGGTACACCTCGAAGGCGAACGCGATCCACAGGGCCGCGAGGGCCCCGAGGAAACGCAGGCGGGCGGTGCTGTAGCTCATCGGCTTGGCCGGCTCCTGACGCTTCGATCCCATCACCTTGGGAATCGACCTGTACCCGGGTCCGCTTTAGCGATTCCGGACGCACCGGGGCCGCCGCCGAGGTCCTCACCTCAGTGGAATCTTGCCCATTTCAATCCCGCGCTGAAAGGCATCACGCTCGTCGCGATGTGGCAGCCCTGGCTGTAGCCGGCTTCGAATTCGGGGGTCGTCTGTATCGCGGTGACCGTGCCGGAGATACGGGTGCCGTGGGCCGAGAACTTCCCCGACACCTTGAATTCAATAGGTGCGTAGCTCAACGTCAGGTGGTATTCGAACGCGCCCGACGCGCTGACCCTCGTCGGGTGGTCGTAACGGGCGTCGGATTCCGTCCCGAGCGCCACGTTGCCCCCTTTTGTGCAGGTCACCGGAACCGCTTCGATGTTGGACGGGATCAGGGTCGTGATCTGCCCATGCAGGTTGGTCTTGGCGTAGACCTGGATGTAGGCGCGGCCGGCCCCCCGCAGAGGCGCCTTCGGCGCAGCGATGTGGACAGTCCGCTTTGAGAGGTTCGTGGGGAAGCCGGCAGTCGCGGCAAAGGCGCTCCCTACGAGCGACACCGCAGCCGCCGCAACCAGGACCGGCACCGTCCACCTCGACGTGGGTCTCAGTCCAGCTCTCATCTTTCCCCCTCCCGGCCGTGGCTGTCGGTTCCGATCGGCGCGATCCTACTCCGAGCCTTCCCGAGGGGCGCCCGCGGCCGGGATCCCATGGTCGCCGCCGGTGTGCTTTTGTTTCACCCGATGACTCCTGTGGAGGATTCGACGGCGGCACAGTCCTGGGGACCGGTTGCGATGCCCCATGTGGAGGGTGTCTCGCATCGCATGGTCGATGTGGGCGGCCTGAGGATGCACGTTGCGGAAGCCGGCTCCGGCCCGCCGGTGCTCCTGCTGCACGGCTGGCCGCAGCACTGGTATGCCTGGCGTGGTGTGATTCCGCGGCTGGCAGGGAGCCACCGGGTCATCTGCCCCGATCTTCGCGGCTTCGGCTGGAGCGACGCGCCTGCCGGCCCCTACGCCAAGGCCGAACTGGCCCGGGACATCATCAACCTGCTCGACGCGCTTGAGCTCGAGAAGGTGGATCTGCTGGCCCATGACTGGGGCGCATGGATCGGGTTCATCCTCTGCCTCGATCACCCCGAGCGCTTCTCGCACTACGTCGCGCTCAACATCATCACCCCCTGGCCCGAACCTCCCTCCCTGGGAGGCCTGCTGGGGATCTTCCGCCTCTGGTACCAGGTGGCGCTGGCGACTCCTTGGCTGGGCGAGGCGCTGATGCGTAGGACACCGTTCATCCGCCGGGTGCTCGGCACGGGCGCCGTTCACGATGCCTGGAGCGAGGGCGACCTCGATGCCTTCGCCGACACCTTCCGGATACCTGAGCGCGCCGCCGCGTCCAGCCGCCTCTACCGGACGTTCCTGCTTCGCGAGCTGCTCCCATACCTGCGCGAGGAGCGAGGCTCGCAGCGCCTCACCGTCCCCACGCTGATGCTTCATGGCACCCGCGATGTGGCCATCGACTACCGCCGGCTGGGCCAGTGGGAGAGCCACTCCGATCAGATGAGCCTGGAGCTGCGCCAGGACTCGGGGCACTTCATCGCAGAGGAGCTGCCTGAGTTCGTCTCCGAACGAGCCCTGGCGCTGTTCGCCGAGAGCGTCACGCTCGGCGCCTGAGGCTCAGGGCGTCCAGGTGAGCGCGGCCACCGCGTTGGCCGGGAGCGTCAGTTTTGCCGCGCCGTGCGTGGCCGTGAGAGTCGAGCCGACAAGTCCCGTCCGCGTGGGGGTCAGCTCTTGGACGGTGACCTTGCGGGCGCCCTTCAGGACGAGTGGCTGAGCGGCCCGCTGCTCGTTGTCGAGCAGCAGCGTCTGCGCCCCCGTGGGACCGGCGAATGAACTGGCCAGCAGGGCTTTGGCGCCGCGGACGGCGACCGTCCGGACGGATGATCCGACAGGCATCCACTGATTGAGCGCCGCCATGGCTCCCTCGAGTGGACGCGGAACCACCGCCGCGCCGCTCACGATGAACGGGTCGTATGGGTCGCCGCTGAAGTGGAAGCGGACCTCACGGAAGCCTGTCTTCAGGGCTGAGAGAACGAAGCGCACCGCCCAGACCGCCGAGGCGGGAGTGTCCGAGACCCCCGCCTTGCCGCCGCAGGAGACCGAGTTGGCCTCGGAGATGATCGCCGGCGCCCCCGCGGCCGTGGCGTCCGCGACGACCCAGGCCATCGTGTTGGGGGCGTTGCCCACGCTCGGCTCGAGCAGCCCCGAGAGAGTTGCCGCGCGGGGGGTGCGGCAGACGCTCAAGGGGTAGGCATGGACGCCCACCGTGCGCGCGCCGAGCGCCTGGATGACATGCGGGAGCGAGATCTTCCAGTTGCGCGGCCCCGAGAGTTCCGGGCCGATCACGGGCGCCCGCGCGAGGGCCGGCTCGAGCGATTCTGTGACGTGCAGGAACCGCCCCACGTCAGCCGCTTCTTCGCCCGGGACCGGCTTGCCCAGCGAGGCGAGGTTGGGGAGGTAGTAGAGGTCGGGCTCGTTGCCCAGGGAGAAATCGAGGCCGTTGGTGGCAGCGCTCTGGGCGCCCGCCACCATCTGGCTCGCCCAGGAGGGCAGCCCGATGCGGGCGTTCAGGCCGACAGTCAGCGGATCCTTGGTCGCCGTCAGCAGGCAGTGCAGCTGGCTCCAGAAGGCGCCAGGCAGCTGATAGGTCGAAAGGCCTTCCCAGGATGTCGGCGAAACCGGCGCCGCTTCGGCGGGGGCGGTGAAGTCCTGGCTCTGTCCCGCCAGCTCGATCGGCGGCGAGCCGAGCCGCTGGAGCTCGCTCACGAGCGCCTGGGGCGGACATGCGCCCGAGCCGAGATCCTGGGCCATCAGGGGGTACTCGAGCGAGAGACCGACCGGCGCCATCGTGATCCCGACGCCAGGTCCGGCGTTCAGTCCCGCGCCCAGCGTCAGCTGCGGGGGCGGCGGCGTCTTGTGGCGGGCCTTCCCCGCCGGGGGTTTCGTGCCTGCCGCGACGGCTGCGGATCCGGTGATGGCGGTCAATGCGAGCGCGCAGCAGAGCACAAGGAGTCCTCGCCGCCGCCGTCCCCTTCCTCCGTTCACCACCGGGAGTCTGACGAGCGGCCTGAGAGGATGTCGGGGTGCCAGGCGACGAACCCCTCACCAACGACGAGCTTGAGCGCCTCGCGCCGTTCGTTTCCGATCCCCACGCGCCGGTCTTCGCGCTCAAAGGGTTGCCCGAGTCCACGATGGGGGCGATGTTCGCCCGCTACTCGCGCTACCCGGGAACACTCAGGAGGCTGATGCTCGATGAGTTCAGCGAGGAGCTCCAGGACGCGGCTGCTGTGGGCAGCGGCGGCGCGCGCACGACAGCCCTCTACGAGCGGGTGCTCGGCGAATACGGCGATGACTCGGTCGCCCAGCTCGGTGGCGCCCACATCGCCTGCGAGTGGAGCTCGAACGTGCTCACCAAGATCCTGCAACGACCCCGGCTGGGCGCCTACCTCGAGCAGTCGACCCGCTACATCCCCTATGACCGACCGATGGCCGGCGGCGGCTACCGCTATTACCGGGCGCCGGAGCTGGACGGCTTCTACGAGCAGGCGATGGACAGCCTGTTCGACACCTACTCCTCGCTGCAGGCACCCGTCCAGGAGTGGGTTGGGAGCCGCTTCTCAAAGCTCGACAGCGAGTCCCAGGCGGCACACGAGCGGGCTGTCCGGGCGAAGGCACTCGACCTGCTCCGCGGCCTGCTCCCCGCCGCGTCGCTGTCGCACGTCGGGATCTTCGCCACGGCGCAGACCGTCGAGCGGTTGATCCTCCATCTGCTGGCCAACCCACTCCCTGAGGCGCGACGCTGCGGCGAGCAGATGCTGCGAGCCATGCAGGTGGCTGCGCCCAGCTTTGTCACCCGGGTTGAGCGCCCGGAGCGGGGTGGCGAGTGGATCGGCTTCCTGCGCCGGCGAGCCGCCGGCGAAGCCTCGGTCGTGGATCGCCTCGGGCTGAATGGCGAACCGGCGCCCGAGCCCGCCTCCGTGCGCCTCCTCAGCGTCGAGGGCAGCGAGGAGCAGCTGCTTGGGGCCCTCCTCTTCTAGGGGTCATCACTGGGTGAAGCAGCGATCTCCGAGCGCCTCGACAGCTTGGACGAGCGACAGCGGAGCGCCCTGGTCGCCGAGCTGGTCGGGCGCCGCGAGAACAGGCGCCATCTCCCGGGCCGGGGCTTCGAGGCGCTGCGCTACCGCTTCGAGATCGTCTCTGACTACGGCGCCTTCAGGGACCTCCAGCGCCACAGGATGCTGACGGCCCAGTGGCAGACACTCGGCCCCCACCTGGGCGCCGAGGTTCCCGATGAGCTGCGGGCCGCCGGCCTCGGCGGTCCCTATGAGGCTGCCCTCGAGCGATCGCATGACGCCTGGCGTCACCTGCGGGATGAGGGGCTCGAGTCACACGCCCCCTACGCCCTCTGCCTGGCCTTCCGGATCCGCTACGTCCTGGACCTCAATGCGCGCGAGGCGATCCACCTGATCGAGCTGCGCTCAGGGCGCGAGGGTCACGCCGGCTATCGCTCCATCGCCCACCGCATGCACCAGCTGATCGGCGAGGTCCATCCGGCGGTGGCCGCCGCCATGAGCCATGTCCAGCATGGCGCCGAGCCGCGCCTCGAGCGCATCCTGGCCGAGGCCAGGCGCGAGCGCCTCAGATCCTGACCCGAGCCCGGCCCGGCCCGCTCGCGCACATGCCACCCGCCAATACGATGCCCCCGTGGACGTTCCCGCCCGCCTGCTGACGAAGACCGCCCGGCTGCCTTCCCGGGCCCACGAGGACGACGCGGCCTTCGACCTCTATGCAGACGAGGGACTGGTCCTCGAGCCGGGCCGACGAGCGACCGTCCGCACCGGGGTCGCCATCGCGCTCCCGCCGGGGTCCGCCGGGCTGGTCGTCCCGCGTTCGGGCATCGCCGCCCGCAACGGAGTCTCAGTTGTCAACGGCCCCGGCCTGATCGACCCTGGCTTCCGCGGCGAGATCGCCGTGATCCTGCTCAACACCGACGTCGATCAGTCCTTCGAGATCTCCCCGGGTGAGCGGATCGCGCAGCTGCTGATCGTCCAGACCACAGCCGACCGTCTCGTCGAGGTCGCCGATCTGGACGAGACGACCCGGGGGGCCGGCGGATTCGGCTCCACCGGCCGCTGATCAGGGCCCGATGCCCTCGTAGCCCGGCAGGCCGCTGTCGAGCGTCCGGAGGAGCTTCTCCAGCCGTCCTCGCTCAGCCGCGCTGAGCGAGGCGAGAAGACGCTCCTCGTTGGCCAGGTGGGCCTCGATTGCGCGGTCGATCCGTCGCCGGCCGGAGGCCGTCAGCTCGATCAGCAGGCCGCGGCGATCATCGGGGTCCGGGCGACGGGCGATCAGCCCCTCCGCCTCCATGCGGTCAAGGCGCTTTGTCATCCCCCCGCTCGAGAGCATCACCGCGGAGGCCAGCTCGCCGGGGGACATCCGAAAGGGCTTCCCGCCCCGGCGCAGGGCCGACAGCACGTCGAACCATCCTGTCTGAAGGCCGCTCCCTGCGAGACCCGCGCCGACCTCTCTGTCGAGACGAGCCGATAACCGCATCAGCCTGGCCACGAGCGCCATGGGGGCCAACTCCAGCTCCGGCCGCTCGCGGTGCCACTGCTCGAGAAGTCGATCGATCGGATCCTCCGGGTCCATGAAGATTTAGCTTACCGGGAAGCGATCTTGGCCTCTCCGTGATATATCTGTCTGGAATATTTCTTTCCGGTAAGCGATCTTGGAGGCCTGTTGATGAAGCTGTATGTCTGCTGGGGCACGTTTCAGATTCCCGGCGCACGGTCGCACCCGTGCCGCAACGCGCTGCTGGCGCTCAGGGCGGCCGGCCACGAGCCAACCGTCGTGAAGGTGCGGGGGTTCGGGGGACTGCCCGATCTGACCGCCGGGCGACGCGAGGTCAAGCGCTTGAGCGGCCAGTCCTGGGTCCCGCTGCTCGTGACGGACGACGACGAGGTGCTCCAGGGATCGCAGGAGATCATCTCCTGGAGCGGACGGGCGCCCTCGGAGAGAACCGCCTAGCCCTTCGGCGGCAGGGAGCGGGCGAGGCGGACGCCCCTGTCCACCCAGGGTTTCAGGGTCCGCTTGGTCCTCAGGCCCTCGGTTCCCACGCGGACCCAGCCCCTGATGGGTTTCCCCCGCATGATCATCGGGGCAGCATGGGGCTTCTCGAGAAGGGACGCTGTCTCGTCCGCATCGCAGTGCAGCAGCAGGCCGCCCTGGCCGCTCACGGCGACGGTCATGTGCCCGCCGATCAGGAACGCCAGGCCGCCGAACATCCGCTGCTCGATGACGCCATCCTGATCGGCCATCAGCTCGCGGATCCGGTTGGCGAGATCCTCGTCGTAGGCCATCGGCCGATTATCTCAGCCCTCCCGCGGGCTACGCCGCGAGCGCCTCGCTCTCCTCGGCCTCAGCCTCGGCCATCGAGTCGATCGGGACGACCCGGCCCTTCTGCGGCGCCGGGCGCAGCAGGAATGCGGCCACCAGGGCGCCCGCGAGCGAGAAGCCGGCGCCGACGAGGAACGCCCGGTCGAAGCCGCTGGTCAGCGCGCTCGCCGCACCCGCCGCGACGTCGTGGCGCGTCTGGGCATCGGCGATCGTGCTGAGGACGGCCAGGCCCAGCGCCCCGCCCATCAGGCGCGAGGTATTCAGCAGGCCCGAGCCGAGTCCGCTCTGTGACGGGGGAAGACCCTGCATCGCGACGATCGTTGCGGGCACCAGCGAAAGCCCCATGCCCAGTGCCGAGAGCAGCGCTCCCGGCAGGACCGCCGAGGCGTAGCTCGCGCCCGGGGCAAGCCCGGTCAGCAGAGCCATCCCGAGCGTCGCGGTCAGCATGCCCGTGGTGATCACCCGCTTGGCGCCGAAACGTCCCACCAGGCGCGGCGCAAGGGTCGAGGCCGTGAATATGGACAGCGTCATCGGCAGGAACAGAAGCCCCGTCTCGATCGCGTCGTAGTGGAGCACCTGCTGCAGGTAGAGGGTCAGGAAGAACCAGACCGGGAAGAAGGCCGAGTAGAGCAGCACCACGACGGCGTTGGCGATCCGCAGCTGCCCCGTGCGGAACACGCCCAGCGGCACCAGCGGCACCTCGGCCACCCGGGCCTCGACGAACAGGAAGGCCGCGCTGAGCGCCAGGCCGGCGATCAGCGGGACCAGCACCCCCGTCGAGGTCCAGCCAAGCGTGTCGGTGCGGACGATGCCGAACGTGATCGCCACCAGGCCGGCCGTGATCAGGACCGCACCGGTGGCGTCGAAGTGCCGGGTGCCCTGGCTGGGCTCGGCCGCCGGGATGACGCGCAGGCCGTAGAAGATCACGGCAATCCCCAGCGGGACGTTAACCGCGAAGATCGCGGGCCACCCGAAGCCCTGGGTGAGTGCGCCGCCGAGCAGCGCTCCGGAGGATGCACCGAGGGCGCCCATCGCGCCCCAGGTGCCGAGCGCCCGGTTTCTTTCGGGGCCCTCCTTGAACGAGCTCGTCAGGATCGACAGGGTCGCCGGCGATAGGACCGCCCCGCCGAAGCCCTGCAGCGCCCGGGCGCTCAGCAGCAGGCCACGGGTGGATGCCACGGCGCAGGCCAGCGAGGAGAAGGCGAACAGGGCCGTCCCGGCGATGAAGACGCGGCGGCGTCCCAGCAGGTCGGCGCAGCGGCCGCCCAGCAGCAGGAAGCCGGCGAAGGTCAGCGTGTAGGCGTTGACCACCCACTGCAGCCCCGTCGTGGAGAAGCCCAGGCCCGAGCGGATCTCGGGCAGCGCGACGTTGACGATCGAGACGTCCAGGATCACCATGAACTGAGCCAGGCAGACGACAAGTAGAAGTGCTCGCTTGTTGTCCGCGCCGGTGCCTGAGGTGCTGCCCTTGGAAATCACGGGTTCATTGTGCGACACTCCTTATCCAAGTAGTAGAGAAGGGTTTATCCTGGTAGAGAATATGCCTGCTTCCGCATCCTCCACAGAGATCGACACGCCGTCCCGCCCGAACCTGGCCTCTCTTGGGACCGGCCAGCGCAGGCGCGAGGAGCTGGCCGACTTCCTGCGGATGCGCCGGGCGGCGCTGAATCCCGAGGATGTCGGGCTTCCGGCAGGTGGCCGCCGCCGCACTCCGGGCCTGCGTCGCGAGGAGGTCGCCTCGCTGGCCGGGATCGGAACCACCTGGTACACCTGGCTCGAGCAGGGCCGCGACGTGCGCGCCTCGCTGGATGTGCTCGAGGCGCTTGCGCGGGCGCTGCGCCTGAACCAGGCCGAGCGCACCCACCTGATCCTGCTGGGACGGGGCGAGGCGCCGCCGCCGTGCAAGAACCCGGCCGAGCGGATCTCGCCGACATTGCGCCGGCTGATCGAGAACCTCGGCCCCAACCCCGCCTACATCCTCGGCCGCCGCTGGGACTACCTCGCCTGGAACGACGCTGCCGTCGCCCTGCTGGGTGATTTCGGGAGCATCCCCCGGGCCGCCCGCAACCACGCCTGGCTGACCTTCACCGACCCGACCAGGCGCGAGATGTTCACCGACTGGGATCGCAGCGCTCGGGTGCTGGTCGCAAAGTTCCGGGCCGACAGCGCCCGCCACCTCCGCGACCCCGAATTCGAGTCGCTGATCGCAGCGCTGCGGAAGACGAGCCCCGAGTTCTCACGCGCCTGGGAGCGCCATGAGGTCTCCCAGAGCGGCGAGGGGCGCAAGGACCTGCGCCATCCACTGGCCGGCCTGATGTCCTTCTCGCACGCCGTCTTCCACCCGGCCGAGCGCCTGGAACAGCGGCTGATCCTGTACTCGCCGCTGCCCGAGAACGACACGGCCGAGAAGCTGGCCCGCCTGATGGCGGATCACCCTCTCCCATCCCCGCCGGTTCTCCCGGCGCGCTCGCCTGCGCTCATCCTGGCCGCCGACTAGGGCACCTTCGGGGGCACCGCCGCTCACGAAAGCGGCGCCCCCTTTGGTGCACGGTTGATCAGGCGGCTACAGCGGCCTCAGCGTCGCTGTAGATCTCGCCGCGCTCGGCCTTCTCGACGAGCGAGGCCGGCGGCTCGAAGCGCTCGCCGTATGCCTCGGCCAGCTCGCGGGCACGCGCCACGAAGCCGGCGACGCCGCCCTCGTAACCGTTGATGTACTGCAGCACCCCGCCGGTCCAGCCGGGGAAGCCGATGCCCAGGATCGAGCCGATGTTCGCGTCGGCGACAGACTCGATGACGTTCTCGTCGAGGCACTTGACCGACTCGATCGCCTCGGCGAAGAGCATCCGCTCCTCGAGATCCTTCAGCGAGATCGAGGCCGGGTCGTCCGTCTCGGGGAACATCTCTTTCAGGCCCTTCCAGAGGCCGGTGCGCTTGCCGTCCGCGTAGTCGTAGTAGCCGGCACCGGCGAGCTTCCCGCCGCGTCCGGCGTCGAGCATCCTGTCGACCACTTCAAACGCCGGACGATCCTCGAACGTCCCGCCTTCGGCCTCAACGGCCGCCTTCGTGGCGTCCCGGATCTTGCGAGCCAGGTTCAGGTTGAGCTCGTCGCTGAGCTGCAGCACCGGGGCCGGGTATCCGGCCTGGTTCGATGCCTGCTCGATCGAAGCTGCCGGGACACCCTCGAGGAGCATCGCGACGCCCTCGTTGATGAACGTCCCGATCACCCGGCTCGTGAAGAAGCCACGGCTGTCGTTGACGACGATCGGCGTCTTCTTGATCTGTTTCGCCACGTCAAGGGCGCGGTAGAGGGTCTCCTCGTTGGTCTTCTCGCCCTTGATGATCTCCAGCAGCGGCATCTTGTCCACCGGGCTGAAGAAGTGCAGCCCGATGAAGTCGGTCGGCCGGGAAACCCCGGTGGCGAGCCCGGTGATCGGGAGCGTCGAGGTGTTCGAGCCCAGCAGCGCGCCCTCGGCGAGGTACGGCTCGATCTCGGCGAAGACCTTCGCCTTGACGGCCGGGTCCTCGAACACCGCCTCGATCACGAGGTCGGCGTCCTGCGCCTTCGACGGGTCGTCCGTCGCGGTGATCAGCGCGAGCAGGGCGTCGCCCTTCTCCTGCGTCGTCTTGCCGCGCGAGACGCCCTTCTCGACGAGTCTCGCCGAGTAGCCCTTGCCGCGGTCGGCGGCCTCCTGCGAGACGTCCTTGAGCACGACCTCGATGCCGGCCTTCGCGCACACGTACGCGATCGCGGCGCCCATCATGCCGGCGCCCAGGACTACGACCTTCTTGGAGCGGAACGTCTCGACGTCGGCCGAGCGCCCGCGCGAGCCGTTGACCTGCTGCAGGTCGAAGAAGAACGCCTGGATCATGTTCTTCGAGACCTGCCCGGTCAGCAGGTCGACGAAGTAGCGGCCCTCGATCTCGATGGCAGTGTCGAAGTCGACCTGCGCACCCTCGACGGCCGCGGCCATGATGTGGTGCGGGGCCGGGTAGTTGGCGCCCTTGAGCTGCTTGCGCAGGTTCGCCGGGAAGGCCGGCAGGTTCTGCGCCAGCTTCGGGTTCGACGGCGCGCCGCCGGGAATCTTGTAGCCCTTGACGTCCCAGGGCTGAGCCGCCGGCTCCTCCTCGGATGCCTTCTGCTTGACCCATGCCTTGGCGGCCGGGACGAGCTCCTCCTGGGAGGTCACGACCTCGTCGAGGATCCCCGCCTCCAGCGCCTTGTCGGGGCGCAGTCGCTGACCCTGCATCAGGAGCTTCATCAGGGCATCGACGATGCCCAGCATCCGGACCGTCCGAACGACGCCGCCGGCGCCGGGAAGCAGTCCGAGCTGGACCTCGGGGAAGCCCATCTGGACGCTGGGGCTGTCCACGGCGATGCGGTGGTGCGTGGCCAGGCAGATCTCAAGACCGCCACCGAGGGCGGCTCCGTTGATCGCTGCGACGACCGGTTTGCCGATCGTCTCCAGCCGGCGAAGCTGCGCCTTGCCGGCGCGAACCATCTCCGCCAGCTCGGGGGCGTCGTCCTTGGTGGCCTTCTTGAGGTCGTTGAGGTCGCCACCGGCGAAGAAGGTCTTCTTCGCCGAGGTGATGACGACGCCGGTGATCTCGTCCTTCTCCGCCTCGAGGCGGTCCAGCGTGGCGGCCATCGATTCCGCGTAGGCGCGGTTCATCGTGTTGGCCGACTGGTTCGGGTCATCCAGGGTCAGAAGGACGATTCCATCCTCGTCCTTCTCCCAGCGGATCGTTGTGCTCTCAGCCATTTTCAGATCGCCTCCACGACTGTTGCGATTCCCATGCCGCCGCCGACGCAGAGCGTCGCCAGCCCGTAGCGCCCACCGGTGCGGTGGAGCTCCTCGATGATCGTGCCGAGGATCATGCCGCCGGTCGCGCCGAGCGGGTGACCCATGGCGATCGCCCCGCCGTTGACGTTGACCTTCTCCATGTCCAGGCCCATGTCGCGCACGAAGCGCAGCACCACGGCCGCAAATGCCTCGTTGATCTCCACCAGGTCGAGGTCCTCGACCGTCAGTCCCGCCTTGGCGAGAGCCTTCTTGCTCGCCGGCGCCGGGCCGGTCAGCATGATCGTCGGGTCTGCGCCCGAGAGGGCCGTCGCGAGGATCCGTGCCTTGGGCTTCATGCCCAGTTCTTCGCCGGTCTTCTGGTTGCCGATCGTCAGCAGCGAGGCGCCGTCGACGATCCCCGAGGAGTTTCCGGGGGTGTGGACGTGCTCGATCTTCTCGACCCAGTGGTACTTCTGCAGCGCCACGGCGTCGAAGCCGCCCATCTCACCGATCGCCGCGAAGGACGGCTTCAGGCCACCCAGCGTCTCGACGGTCGTGCCGGGGCGGATGAACTCGTCCTGGTCGAGGACGACGTTGTCGTTGAGGTCCTTGACCGGGATCACCGTGTTGGCGAAGCGGCCCTCGGCCTGCGCCGCCCAGGCGCGCTCCTGCGAGCGTGCCGCGTAGGCGTCGACGTCCTCGCGGGAGAACTCCTCGATCGTCGCGATCAGGTCGGCGCTGACGCCCTGCGGAACGAAGGACGTGTCGTAGTTGGTCTCGGGGTCCATCGCCCAGGCACCGCCGTCGGAGCCCATCGGGACGCGGGACATCGACTCCACTCCGCCGGCGAAGACGAGGTCCTCCCAGCCGGAGGCGACCTTCTGTGCGGCGATGTTGACGGCCTCGAGGCCCGAGGCGCAGAAGCGGTTGACCTGGACGCCAGCGACGGTGTCCGGCAGGCCGGCCTTGATGGCGGCGGTCTTGGCGATGTCGGCGCCCTGGTCACCGACCGGGGAGACACAGCCGAGCACCACGTCGTCAACCCGCGAGGGGTCGAGTTTCTCGTTGCGGACGAGCGTCTCGTGCATCAGGCCAACGACCAGATCGACTGGCTTGGTGCCGTGCAGCGATCCGTTGAACTTGCCCTTGCCGCGCGGCGTTCGGATCGCATCGAACACCAGCGCCTCGGTGGCTGCCATTTGAGTCGGACCTCCTGGGTCGTAGTCCCGCCGGTCGACCCGGCACGGGGAAGCGGGTTGAGGGGTGCCTTCCAGGCGAACGCTACCACAGAAACGTTCATGCATGAATGCAAATATGATTAGGTTCGAGCGATGCAGACGAGCGCCAAGCAGACGACCCCCCGCCGGAGCCAGGCCGAGCGAAGCGCCTCGACTCGGGAGGCCCTGCTCGACGCCACGATCGCCTGTCTGGTGGAGGACGGCTACGCCAACACGACGACCAGCCGGGTGGCCGAGCGGGCCTGCCTTTCCCGGGGCGCCCACCTGCACCACTTCCAGACCCGCCAGGCCCTGCTTGCCGCCGCCATGGAGCATCTGGCCGAGCGGCGGGGCGAGCAGCTGCTGGCGGCCGCCGAGAAGCTTCCGGAGGGCCCCGAGCGGCTGGCGGCCAGCCTCGACCTGCTCTGGTCGACCTACGCCAGCCCGCTCTATCAGGCGGCCCTGGACCTCTGGACACACGCACGCACCGACCCGGAGCTGCGCGAGCGCCTTGGCACCGTCGAGCGCGACCTGGACCGCCAGACGCTGCGTCTCAGCAGGACCCTGTTCGGGGATCTGGCCGACGCTCCAGGCTTCGACCACCTGCTGGAGATGGCGGCCGCGACGATGCGAGGCCTCGCCCTACTCGACACCCTCCACCCGGGCGGCCGGCGCAACAGCCGCCAGTGGCCCTACTGCCGGGCCAGGCTGGTGGAGCTGTTCGAGAGCGGCGCCCCGGCGGCCGGCGAGAAGTAGCCCGGCGGGCCAAACGGCCCCGCCCGCGAGGATCACTCCCCGCGGGCGAAATGCCGTCCGCCAACCGGTTCCCGGCTTTCCCCTTACGGCAGAACAGCCTCCAGTTCTTTGGTGAACTGCGCGTGACCTTTGACGTTCGGGTGGTAGCTTTCTTCGAGCGGGTTGGACTGCCCGTTCAGCCACTCTTCCGACGCGCAGACCGTGTGTGAGGCCCACCCACTGCGCGGGTCCACGAAGGTGAAGCCATGGGCTGCGGCACGGGCTTTGATCACCGCGGCGAGTTTGTCAGCGGTTTCGTTGAGTTTCTTCTCGTTCGAGGACGTCAGGAAGTTCGCGTTGCATGTCGTTCCCGAGGCCGTGAACAGATGCGGGTAGCCCAGCACCACCACATGCGCCGTCGTCGCTTTGGCGCGAATGTCGTTGTAGGTCGTGTCGAGCACGCCAGGCAGCGATTTGGCGATGTAGTTGTTGGCTTCGGTTATCGAGCTGCCGCAGGTGAAGTAGTAGAGCGCGCAGTTGATGATCACGTTGCTGAAGCCGGCGTCGTTACCGCCGATCGAAAGGCTGACCAGAGCCGTGCTCGAGCTGAGCGTGCCCAGCTGTTTGGAGATCACGTCCCCCGTCTTCGCCCCGCTGCAGGCCTGGAAGCTGAGCGTGTAGCCCTTGGCCGCGGCGACCTTCGGCCCGTAGGCTTCGGGGCTCCGCTTGCAGCTGCCTGATTCGCTGTAGAACGTGCGTGTCCCCACGCCCGAGGCGTAGGAGTCCCCCAGGTCCACGTACTGCGCTGCGGCGGCAGATGCCGCCGGCAGGATCGCTGCGAACACGACCGCAGCCACTCCGGCGATCCGAAGTCGCTTCCCCATATCCCTTTTCTCCTTCTCTCCCTTGTGTGTCGCCCGGGCCCCCATCGATACCGGCTCCCCGGGCGCGTGCCGCTCTAACCTAACGGCGTCCGCTCAGCCCCGTCAACCGTCACGGCCGGGCGGCTCTCGGCGCCAAGATGGCGGCGCAGGAAATGGAGCTGATCGGTGACCGCCCGCTCGAACGGTTCGCCGCTGTAGATGTCGAAGTGGCCGATCGGATAGGTCCGCACCTCGGCGCGTCCCGTCGCCCTCCAGGCGGCGTCCTGGGCCGACTTGACCGGCACCACCGCGTCGCGGTCGGCGATCTGGATGAGGATCGGACAGGGAAGGCGGTCCGCCTGCAACCCGGGCCGGTAGAGGCCGGCGCTCAAGCCGATTCGCGCGGCGACCTCGTTGCGCCAGGTCGAGCCAGTGATCGCCGTGTAGCCCGGCTCGGAGTCGGGCGTCGTCATCGCCGCGAAGCTGCCCGGCGGACCGACGGCCGGGATCATCACCGGCTCCCCGCCACGCCGGGATGAGGCGATGTCGCGCAGCCCGGCCAGCGTCCAGCGGATCAACTGCGCCGGCCCGGCGTAGCGAACCAGGTTCGTGAGAGTGGCCAGGCCATCCATCCCCGGGACCTGGGCGATCACGGCTGCGATACGGCCATCGGCGACCGCGACTGGAACGACGTGTCCGCCCGAGTAGGAGGAGCCCCAGACGACGATCCGCTCAGGATCGACGCCGTCGAGCGTCCGCGCGAAGGCGATCGCTGCCAGGTAGTCCTGCTGCTGCTTTGCGATTGAGAGCAGCTGGCGCGGCTCGCCGTCGGAGAGGCCGAAGTGGCGGTAGTCGAACGCCAGCGCGTCGAGCCCGGCCGCGGCGTATCGCTCGGCGAACGGGAGCAGGCCGGAGTCGACGGTTCCGGCGAAGCCGTGGGCAAGAACGACGCAGGGGCGCCTGCCCTGCTCGTCGATGAAGGCGTCGCCCTTCCCCTGCAGGTGAACACCGGCGCAGCGGATGCCGCCGCTTCTGAACTCGACCGCAGTCATGCCGGGGCCCCGGAGGAGTCCAGTGAGCGTCCGGCCGAGTCGCGCCCTGACGATGCGCCGGCCTGTGCCCGTGCCTGGCCCGCGGGAATCGTGCGGTGTTCCAGCTCGCGCTTGTAGGAGTACCACTCGAGCTGCATCGTGTGACGGGGCTTGTTCACGAAGTGGCCCGTGTGGAACTCCTCGTCGGCGACGATCTCACGCTCCATCTCCGCCTGCGGCGGCGGCGCCCAGTCGCCGCTCAGCCAGCGAGCGGCCAGCTTCGACTGAAGCTCCGAGAAGGGGAAGATCGTCGGGATCGGCTGCCCGAGGCCGATAAAGGCGAGATCGTCCACGCCCGGTTTGAGCATCCGCTTGTAGAGCGGCAGGACGTTGTCGGGGGCGCTCAGGAAGTCGGGATCGAAGAACGGGAAGCTGATGTTGTAGCCCGTCGCGTTGATGATCACATCGACCGCCTCGATCGAGCCGTCCGCGAATCGGACGCGGTCGCCGAGCAGCTCGGCGACATCGCCCTTCGCGATCGCATCGCCCGCCCCGAGGCGACCGAGCAGCTCGCTCGAGACTGTCGGGTGGGCGTCCAGGAAGTTGTGGTTGGGCGTCGGCAGACCGAAGTCCTCCATCCGCCCCGAGAAGATCCGCGGCAGGATCCTCCCCATCCGCCGCTGCAGTCCCGCGGGGATCATCGGGTTGGCCTTGACGATCTGGTCGGCCGGCTTGCCGAACAGGTACTTGGGGACGACATAGGCGCCCGAGCGGGTCGAGAGGTAGACGACCTCCGAGACCGTCTTTCGCCCCAGCTCAGAGACGATGTCGACGGCGGAGTTGCCGATCCCGACGACCAGGACACGCTTGCCGTAGAGGTCGAGGGGCGTGCTCGGGTCGACGTAGTCGTGGGAGTGGATCTGCGGTCCGTCGAAGCTTCCCGGGAAGTCGGGGAAGCGGGGGTCCCAGTGATGTCCGTTGCAGACCAGCAGAGCGTCGAAGCTCTCGCTCGACCCGTCCGAGAGCGTCACCGTCCAGCCGCCCCGCGGTCCCCGCTCGGCCCGCTCGACCCTCGTCTTGAAACGGATGTTCCGCCGGATGTCGAAGGCGTCGGCATAGTCGCGCAGCCACTCGAAGATGTGCGTGTGATGGGGGTAGTCGGGATAGCGGTCGGGCATCGGGAAGTCCCGGAACGAGATCGACGGCTTGGAGATGTCGATGTGCAGCGAGCGGTAGGCCGAGGAGACCCCGTTGGGGTTCTGGAAGTACCAGTTGCCGCCGACCTCGTCAGAGGCCTCGAAGCAGACATGCGGGACGCCGAAGTCCGACAGGGACTTGCTGGCCGTCAGCCCACTGACCCCCGCTCCGATCACGCAGACACGAGGCATCTGCGCCACTGCGACCCCTATGCGGTCCGGGCTGCGGGCCGGCGCTCGGCCCAGGGCCGGGCCGCTTCGAGCTGTGCCGCCAGCGCGAGCAGCGCCCCGTCCTGCCAGGGCCCCGCGAGGAGTTGGACGCCGACGGGGACGTCGTCCTCGGTCCAGTGCAGCGGCAGGCTCACGCCGGGCAGTCCCGTGACGTTGCCGAATGCGGTGAACGAGACGCTGGCCACAACCTCAAAGACCGGCGCCTCGGGCGTCGCATGAGCGGCCTCCATCAAGGCACCGGCTCGGGGCGGCAGGATCGCGGAGGTCGGGGAGAGCAGCACATCGAAGTCACGACCCCAGCGAGCCACCTCGCGGCGGCTGAGCAGCTCGAGCGTCCGAGCCGCCTGAACGTACTCGTAGGCACCCGTCTGACCGGCCAGCTCGCGCTGATGGCGGATGTGGGGCTCGGTCTTCTCCCACTCGACTCCGTGGTAGTCAGCGAGCCCACCCTGCGTCAGGGCGATGAAGGGCGGGACCATCTCTTCGGAGATCGTCGGGACCTCGACCTCCTCGACCGTGTGGCCGAGCTCCTCAAGCAGCGCCGCCGCCGAGCGAGCCGCCGCGACACAGGCCTCATCGGTCGGGATGCCCAGGGGCGCCTGAGCCATCAGCCCGATGCGCAGACGCCCGGGGTCGCTCCCCGCCGTCTCGGCAAACGGGCGCTCGGGCGCGGGAGCGTTGTACCAGGCCAGCGGATCGGCATGGCTGATCGCGTCGAGCACCACGGCCGACTCGGCCACCGTCCGCGAGACGACACCCTCGACGACCGCTCCAAGCCAGCTCTGGGCCAGACGGGGGACGCGGCCACGACTCGGCTTGAAGCCGACAAGGCCGCAGTAGGCGGCCGGAATCCTGATCGAGCCACCGCCATCGTTGGCGTGGGCGATGGGGAACATCCCCCCTGCTACCGCCCCGGCCGCACCGCCACTCGAGCCGCCCGGGGAGCGGTTCGTGTCCCAGGGGTTGCGGGAGGGCCCGAAGCGAAGGTTCTCAGCCGCCGTGATGACGCCGAACTCGGGCGTGTTGGTCCGTCCGCAGAGGACGAAGCCGGCGGCCAGGAGCGCGTCCACGACAAGCTCGGACTCCTCGCTCGGTCCCTCGGGCGCGCCGCGCGAGCCGTAGGTGACCGGCCAGCCCTTGACCGGCGTCAGGTCCTTGATCGGGATCGGCACACCCAGGAAGGGAGCCTCCTCGCCGGCGTCCAGGCGGCGGTCGGCCTCGGCGGCGTCCGCCCGTGCCTGATCGTCGTTGCGCCAGGTGACAGCGTTCAGCTCCGGGTTGGACCGGTCGACGGCCTGCAGGCAGGCGTCAAGCAGCTCGACGGCGGAGAGCTCGCGGCGGCGCAGGGCGGCGGCGAGCTCGAGGGCGGATGAGGTGGGGCTCAGATCAGGCATCGGCGCGACCCTACCACCAGCGAATGTGTACCAGCCGTCACATAGGATTTGTGCGTGTCGCACCCCGATCCAAACGGGCCGCCGGACCTCAGGCCGATCGAGGCCGGCGAGATATGGGAGAACCCGGCGACAGGTGAGCGAGCCACGATCCTCGAGGCGCCCTGGCACAACCCCGAGGAACGCGGCGTCGCCGAGATGGCGGCGCTGGTGGGAGCCCGCGTCGTGGGCGAACACCGCCATCCCGCCATCACCGAGCGCTTCACGGTCCTCGAGGGCCGGCTGACGCTGAAGCGCGACCGTGTGACCAGCGTGCTGCGGGAGGGCGAGACGGCAATCATCGAGCCGGGCACCTGGCATGACTGGTGGAACGCCGGCGATCGCGATGCCCGGGTGCGCGTCGAGGTCACGCCGGGCGAGCGCTTCGTCCACATGATCGAGACGCTGTTCGGACTGGCGCGGCTGGGGCACACCAACAGCAAGGGCCTGCCCGATCCCCTTCAGCTTGCGGTGTTCGCGCAGGAGTTCAGCGACGTACTCGTGTTCCGTGCACCGCCGCCGGCGGTTCAGGGCGCAGTCTTCGGGGTGCTCGCTCCGATCGCCCGGCGGCGCGGCTACCGCGCCACCTACCCCCAGCTCTCCCGCACCACCCTGGCGCCGAGGCCCTAGGCGGCCGGTCAGACACTCAGGACGAGAGCTCCCGGGGGCATGACCAGCGGGGCCACCTCATGGACGATTCCCCGCTCTAGGGCTTCCTCGGCATTTAGCGAGGAGGAGCGCTGGACGATCCGCCGCACGGCGTCCCTGCTCATACCGGTGCGCTCGGTGATGATCTCCTCCTCGGTCCCGTCATCGAGGAGCAGCCGGGCGCGAGCTTCGGCGAGCTGCTTCGGCGTGAAGCTTCCCTCGGGGGTGAGAGAGCTGGGGTGAAAGCCGAACATCGAGTGGGGCTCTGCAAAGCGCCGCTCGCCCGCGAGGAAGAGGACGACGGCAGAGGACGCGACAAGGCCCATGTTGTAGGTGTCCAGGGTGATCGGCAGGGCCCTGAGGATGTTCGCCAGGCTCACGCCCTGGCGGAAGTCCCCGCCCCGGCTCGTCAGGCCCAGCACCAGGCGCTTCGCCCCTGCCTCGACGGCCTCCACGGCCAGTCTGACTGTCGCCTCCGTCTCGGCCTGCCCCACGGCCCCGGTCGCGAGGATGTAGGCCTCGGACGGTTTCGCTGATCTTGGCATCTGGACCCCCTCGTTCCGCTCGCCGGTCAGCGAGGCGGTGGATTGTCCCACGCGCCGACCTTCATTAGACTCGGCCGATGGCAACGGAGCGCTATGACGTGACCGGGCGAACCGTCTTCGTGACCGGCGCCGCACGGGGGATCGGGGCCGCGGCAGCCGAGCGCATGCACGCACGGGGCGCGAACGTCGCGCTGGTCGGTCTCGAGCCCGAGCGCCTCGAGCAGCTCGCCGCGAAGCTGGGCGAACGGGCAGCCGCATACGAGGCCGACGTCACCGACATCGGCTCGCTGGAGGCTGCCGTCCGGGAGACCGTGGCGCGCTTCGGCGGGATCGACGTGGCGATCGCGAACGCCGGGCTGTCATTCGGCGGCTCTATCGCCGGGGGTATCCCCGAGCAGTTCGAACGGACCATCGACGTGAACCTGATGGGCGTCTGGCGGACCAACCGGGCCGTCATCGCCGAGATCACACGCTCGCGGGGCTACCTGCTCAACGTCGCCTCGCTCTCGGCGATCGCCCATGCGCCACTGATGGGCGCCTACACGACATCCAAGTCGGGGGTCGAGGCCCTGACGGACGCCCTGAGAATGGAGACCGCACCGACGGGTGCGCGCGTCGGGTGCGCCTACTTCGGGTTCATCGACACGGACCTTGTCCGGGCGAGCTTCGCGCTTCCCACGACCAAGCGGCTCAACGACTCGCTGCCCGGGTTCCTCGTCCGGCCGGCGCCGTTGAGCTCGGCGATCGACGCGATCGAGCGCGGCGTCCAGCGGCGCTCTGCCCGGGTCTACGCTCCGCGCTGGGTTGCGGCGATGGGCCTCCTACGGGGAATCGGACAGCCCCTGACCGAATGGCGGACGCAGCGCGACCCCGGTCTCGCTGAGGGCATCGCCATGTCTGACTCCTCAGGCGAGAACCAGGCCCACGACCCGGTGCTGGGCGTCGCGGCCCGCGCGCTGGAGGAGCCCTCCCAGGTCACTCAGCCCGGCTGAACTGCACGATCGCCACGGCCAGCATGATCAGGCCGAGCGCAGCGAGGACCGCCACCTCGACGATCGTCGGGACGCGCCAGCCCCACCAGGTCACACCCGGAACAAGCACCGCCCGGGCCTCACCGGATATCTCGAGATTGGCGAAGACGACCCGCCGAATCGGGTCGACTGCGTAGGTGAGGGGATCGATCCGGTTCAGGATCTCAAGCCACCGAGGCAGGCCTCTTACCGGGAAGAGGGCGCCCGACAGGAAGAACATGGGCATGATCGCCATCTGCATCAGCGCCATGAAGGACTGCATCTGTGTGACGCGGGCGGCGACCATCACGCCGAAGGTGGTGATGGTGAACGCAAGGAGAAGCTGGATCGCGAACACCTCGGCGATCCAGGTGACGCCGTAGGGGACATGGACCAGCGGCGCCAGGAGCAGGACGATTACGCCCTGGAATCCGGCGACCGTCGCGCCGCCGAGGCACTTGCCGAGCACCAGCGAGCTTCGCCGCACAGGCGCAACCATCATCTCGCGCAGGAACCCGAACTCCCGGTCCCAGACGAGCGAGGCGGCGGAGAACATGGCTGTGAACATGACGGCCATGCAGAGCACGCCCGGATAGACGAAGGTTTTGAAGTTGACGCCATGGGTCCCAGCCGAGGCCGTGCGCGAAAGCCCCGTGCCCAGCACGAACAGGAACAGGAAGGGCTGCATCAGCGAGGTCAGGATCCGCAGCGGGTCGCGGCGGAAGCGGATCAGCTCGCGCTTCCAGACGACCTTGATCGCCCGCAGCTCGCCCCGCGATGTGCGGGTCGGCACGCGGACGGCCGCCACCTTATGCCCGCCGGCGGGGTCGGGCTCCTGCTGCTGGGGTTCGATCGCTGTGGGGGTCGCCATCAGCGGCCTCCGCTCATCATCCGCGCGGCTTTGCGGCGCTGGTCGGTCGCTCCCGACTCGGCGTCGCGGATGGTCGTGCCGGTGTAGGACATGAAGACGTCGTCCAGCGATGGGCGCGAGACGTTGACCGAGCGGATCGGCTGACCCAGCTCGGCGAACAGGCGGGGAACGAAGTGCTCGCCCTCGCCAACCCCG
>CAZFGJ010000002.1:0-50363 GCA_964518445.1 uncultured Solirubrobacteraceae bacterium | reverse complement strand
CCCTTTCGCGTGGCCGCCTCGCACCTCCGCTCGGCGTGCCCGCGTCGGCTGCTGCGGTCATCCCTTGGCCTCCGCGTCGGCTTCGCCGGCCGGCTCGGGCGCCTGCAGTCCGGACTTCCTGAGCAGTTCGCCGAGCGCCGCCTCAACACCCGCGAGGCCGTCGCGCTCGGCCAACTCGAGCGCCTCGGGCCGCGCCACAACGACGACATCGTGGCCGGGGCTGAGCGTGGGCTCCGCCTCCGCGAAGGCCTCCCGGAGAAGCCGCTTCACCTTGTTGCGCTCGACCGCCCCGCCGACCTTGCGGGAGACGGAAAGCCCGATCCGCGGCTGATCGACGGCCGGGTTGGGAAAGGAGTAGAGGACGAGGTGACGGTTGGCCGTCGAGCGGCCATGGCGATATACGCGCTCGAACTCGGCGCTACGGGACAACCGGCCGCCACGGGCGCTCCGGACCGGGCTCATCTACCGACAGCCACTCCGGAGGCTCCCACCGCTCAGGTGGATAGGCGCTTGCGTCCCTTGTCGCGCCGGCGCTTGAGGGTCAGACGCCCTGCGCGCGTGCTCATACGTTGGCGAAACCCGTGGGTGCGGGCGCGCTTGCGCTTCTTTGGCTGATAGGTCCGCTTCATGCTCTAAGTTCTCCAGTCGCCGGCAAAATCCTTCTACGCGAACGGCAGCAGTCCACGACAATCGCGTAGCGCGCCGGCTCCGAAGTATAGGACCGTCGAGGCCCCGCTGATTTTTTCCGCCAAATGCGGCCACCTCGGATGAGCCCTTTGCGCCGTTGGGTATAGTCGCCCGACCGGGTCCTCGGACCCCCTTGTGAATAGTCATCGATACTCCCCGGGGAGGGGCGGATAGACGCTGCCGTGAGTCTCGAATTGGAGCAAATATGGTCGCGGGTACAGGCCCAGCTGGCCCTGGTCGTGGACGAGCCCACGTGTCGCATGTGGCTCGATTCCCTGCACCCGGTCGAACTCAGAGGCGAACACCTCATCCTCGAGGCGCCGACGGCCGCGTGCCGCTGGATTCAGGGGCGGTTCGGGCGAGTCATCGAGGCGAGCTCGCAGCTCGTTCTCGGACCGGGCGCGACCGTCGAGCTGCGGCCCGGCACGGCGGAGCCGGTGACAGCCCAGCGGCCCGGCGGCCGCGGGAACCTCTCGCAGGTGACCCGGGCCGTGGCGGCGACGGTGACCCAGGCGGACCCGCTGGGGAACCCGAAGCTAACCTTCGACCAGTTCGTCATCGGCGATTGCAACAGGCTCGCCCACGCCGCGGCGCTGACCGTCGCCGAGATGCCGTCCCAGGCCTACAACCCGCTCTTCATCTGCGGGCCCCCGGGCGTCGGCAAGACCCACCTCCTGAGCGCGATCGCCAATCTGCTCGCGACCCACAACCCGACCCTGACCGTCAGGGCGACGACGGGCGAGGCCTTCACCAACGAGTTCCTGGGAGCGCTTGGCGGACGCAGCACCGAGGCCTTCAAGAGTCGCTTTCGTGACGTGGATGTCCTTCTGGTGGACGACGTCCAGTTCCTCGAGCGCAAGGCCAAGACCGAGGAGGAGTTCTTCCACACCTTCAACGCCCTCCACGACGGCGGCAGACAGGTCGTCCTGACCTCCGATCGCCCCCCGCGTGACCTTCAGGCGCTGGAGGACCGCCTCCGCGAGCGCTTCGAGGCCGGCCTGGTCGCGGACATCGCGCCGCCGGACCTCGCCACCCGTCTGGCGATCCTTCGCAAGCGGGCACACCACGATGGCGTGCAGATCGCCGACGAGCAGGCGCTGGCGACGATCGCCGAGCATGTGCAGAGCAACGTCCGGGCACTCGAGGGCGCCCTGATCCGGGTCGTCGCCTTCAGCTCGCTCACAGGCAGACCGCTGGACTCCGCGCTCGCGCGTGAGGTCCTTGCAAGCCTCTATCCACAGGCGCCGGAACCGGGCCGTGGACGTCGCTCCATCTCTGAGATCCAGGACGCGACGTGCCGTCATTTCGGACTCACCAGCGACGAGCTCCTCTCGACCGCCAGGACCCCCAGGATCGCCTGGCCGCGCCAGGTGGCCATGTACCTGGCGCGCGAGCTCACGGGTGCATCCCTGCCGGCGATCGGGCGGGAGTTCGGCGGTCGGGATCACACAACGGTGCTGCATGCCTGCCGGCGCACAACGGCTCGCCTGGCCTCCGACGATGCCTCCCGAGAGGCTGTGGAGAAGCTGTGCGAGACCCTCGACAAGGACCCGAGCTGAGGCGACTCGCGCCGCCCGACCGCCTCGCCTGAGACACTTTCAACCCGCACGTCCACAGGCGCTTGCACCGCCGCACCCCAGCAAACGCAAGTGATGGAGCCGAGTACACATGTTCACAGCCACTACTGACAACTATCTATTCCTAGAAGAGCAGAGATGAAGATTTCCCTTTCCTCCGCTGAGCTGTTGACGCAGCTGCAGACGGCGACACGAGTCGCATCGACACGCAGCGCCGTCCAGGCCCTCTCGGGAGTGATGATCTCGGCGCCTGAGGATGGTCGTCCCGAGCTCCTGGCGACCGACATGGAGATCGGGCTGCGGATGCCGCTCGAGGCCGAGGTCATGCGCCCGGGCGCAGCTGTCCTCCCGGCCCGTCTCCTACTGGACGTCGCCCGATCGCTGCCCAGCGCTCCCCTCACGATGGAGCTGCGTGCAGCCGAGCAGGACGTCGAGCTGATCTGTGGAGCCACGACATTCCATCTGCGCACTCTGCGCGCCGAGGACTTCCCGGCGCTTCCCATGCCGTCGCCGGATACGCGGGTGACGCTCCCGGGCGCCGCCTTCGTCGAGACGATCGCGCGGGTCGCACGGTCGGCTTCACGTGACGAGACACGCCCGGTTCTGACGGGAATCCTCATGTCGGCCTCCGGTCAGGAGCTGCGCATGGTCGCGACGGACTCCTACAGGCTGAGCGTGAAGGAGACCGCGCTGGAGGCTCCGCTGCAGGGAACACTCGAGGCCAACGTCCCGGCCCGGGCTCTTCAGGAGCTCGTCCGGATCGCTCAGCAGACGCCGGCGGAGACGCTGGCCGTCAGCGTGGGACAGAACCAGGTCGTCTTCGAGCTGGGGGACATCGTCCTGTCATCCCGTCTGATCGACGGCCAGTTCCCGAACTACCGCCAGTTGCTTCCCGAGAGCGTCGAGCATGAACTGCGCCTTGCGAGTGCCGAGGTGACCGATGTCGTGCGTCGGATCAGCCTCCTCGCCCAGAAGAACGCACCGCTGCGGCTCAGCTTCAGCGAGGGGACACTTTCGGTCTCGGCGCAGACGCCGGACGTCGGTGAGGCGAGCGAGGCGATTCCGGTGCCCTACCACGGGGAGCCCTTCGAGATCGGCTTCAACCCCGAGTTCCTGCGTGATGGCCTCGAGAGCATCGACTCCGATGAGCTGGTGCTCAAGCTGATCAGCCCGCTGCGGCCGGGGCTGATCGAATCCCCGGACACCGGCGACTTCGTATATCTGATCATGCCAATCCGCCTAAACGTCTGAGCCCTGTGGCGTCGGGGCCGGCGCATATCGGCGTCCTCGTGCGCTCACGTGCGTTGCACGCTTCGCTTACTGCGTCCTTGATCTGCTTGACCCTGACGCCACAGGTCGCGCGGCCCGGGCTATACGGTGAGTAGATGCTTGTCACAGGTGTGGAGATGCGCGACTTCCGCACCTACCCGCGTGCGACGGCGCGACTCGGCAGTGGTCTGACGGTCGTTCACGGCTCCAACGGAGCAGGCAAGTCGAACCTGCTCGAGGCTGTCTACTTCGGATGCACCGGGCGTTCGCCGAGGACGCGCAACGATCGCGAGCTGGTCTCCTTCGGATCAAAGGCCACCCGGGTCACGGCCAGCCTGCTCGACGAGGGCCAGCAGCATGAGCTGACGGTCGGCTACAGCAGCCCGGCGCCCGGCGAGCCGGCGGTCAAGCGGATGTGGTGCGACGGGGCCCCCGTCGAGCGGCTGTTGGATCTTCCCGTCAGGCCTCTGATCAGCGTCTTCATCCCCGAGCGCCTGGACCTGCTCAAGGGGGCTCCGGCCCTTCGCCGCGCGCACCTCGACCAACTGCTCGCCGCCCTCTGGCCCGCCCGAGCCGGGATACGTCGCGAGTATTCCCAGGTGCTTGCCCAGCGAAACGCGCTGCTCGCGCGGATCCGCGGCGGACGCGCGGGCGACTCTGCGCTGGCCACCTGGGACCGGGAGTTGGCCATCAAGGGCCTGGCGCTGATGGCACAGCGAGCGCAGGCCGTGGAACTTCTCTCCGATCCGCTCTCGCGGCGCGCCGAGCAGCTCGGCTGCAACGGCCGGGTGACCATCGAGTACCGCCCGCGCTCGAAGGCCGAGGATGAGGAGGAATTCCTCAGTGAGCTCCAGACCCGGCTGCAGACCGACCTCGAGCGGGGGTTCACCGGCTACGGGCCGCACCGGGACGAGCTTGCGCTCCTGTGCGACGGGCGAGAGCTTCGGGTCTACGGCTCGCAGGGCGAACAGCGCCTGGCGCTCCTCGGGCTGCTTCTGGCAGAGCGCTCGCTGCTCGCAGATGAGCGCGGCCAGGTGCCCTTGATGCTGCTCGACGACGTCATGAGCGAGCTGGACGTCCAGAGGCGCACGCTCCTCGCCGAGGAGCTCTCCTCGGGTGGGCAGAGCCTGATCGCCACAACCGATCTCGGCCACGTTCCGGGTGCCACCGACCACTCGGTCACCAGGCTTCGCATCTCCACCGGGACGATCCTCCAGGAGGCCGTGGCCGCATGAGCCGCTACGCCCCGCGGAGCATCTCCACCGCCCTGGCCGAGCTGACGTCGTCGCTCGCCCCGGCGACCACCCTCGCGCGTGTTCAGGAGATCTGGGAGAAGGCGGCCGGCCCGGCGATCTCCGCCGCGTGTAGACCGGTCGCAGAGCGGGCGGGCGCACTCACGATCGCCTGCGAGGCCGCCGTCTGGGCGCAGGAGCTGGAACTGATGGCGGGGGATCTGATCGACCGTGTCAACGCGGAGCTGGGTAGCGAGTCGATCACCAAGCTTCGCTGCCGCACGGGCTGAGGAGCGGGAGTTCAGCCAGGCGCCGCCCCCGGGCCTACAGGCGGCGGATCACGCTTGCCGGAACGCCGGCCACGAGTGTCGCCGCAGGCACGTCGTGTGTCACCACCGCACCGGCCCCGACCACGGAGCCGGCGCCGATCCTCACGCCGGGGAGGACCGTCGCGGCGGCTCCGATCCACACGTTCGTCTCGATCGTGATCGGCTCGGCCGTGATCCGCATCCGGCGCTGGTCGGGCTCGACAGGATGACCGCCCGTGATGAGGTTGACCTTGTGAGCGATCATCACCTCGTCGGCGATGTCGATCGCCGCATGGCCCGTGAAAGCACATTGGTAGCCGATGAAGACCGCGCGGCCGACGGAGATGTTCAGCCCGTAGTCGGTGTAGAAGGGCGGGATCAGATTGAAGGCCTCGCCGACGGCCTTTCCGATCAGCTCTTCGAAGGCCGTTTGGATTGACTCCGCTTCGTCCATGCAGAGCTCGCTGAGCTTCGCGGAGAGCCTGGTGGCGACCTTGACGCGCTCGTGAAAGGCCCGGAACTCGGGCGTCCTGGTCGCGATCGACTGGATGTCCCCTGTCCCGGACAATCGCCAAGCGTAGGCGTGGGCGCGGATCCCTCGGCTGAGCCGGATTCGGGCTTCGCCCTACCGGCGCGCAACTTCCCCGCGTTTTCGGGATTTTTGCAGGCGATTCGGGGCGTTCGGTAGGCTAAAGCGACCCCCCAAAGTGCTATCCTTCCGCAGGTACCCAATTTGCCCCCGCCGTGGTCCTTGAGCCCCGGAATCCGGGGCTTTTTCACGTCACCGGAGGGCCCTTGGCAACTGGTAGCGACAGTCCTGGAAAGGACGCAACCCCTGATGGGGCAGCCCCCGCAAAGGGCGATGGACAGGCCGGCATGAAGAGCCGCTCTGACGCCTCCAATATAAGTGGCTCCGCCAGCTACGACGCTCAGGACATCACGGTCCTCGAGTGTCTCGAGGCGGTCCGCAAGCGGCCGGGTATGTACATCGGCTCCACGGGGGTCATGGGTCTCCACCACCTCGTCTACGAGATCGTTGACAACTCCGTCGACGAGGCGCTGGCCGGCTTCTGCAGCGAGGTCTCGGTGACCATCCACCCGGACAGCTCCGTGACGGTCGTCGACAACGGCCGCGGTATCCCGGTCGCGACGATGGAGAAGGAGGGCAAGCCCGCCGTCGAAGTGATCCTTACCGTCCTGCACTCGGGCGGCAAGTTCGGCGAGGGCGGCGGCTACAAGGTCTCCGGTGGCCTGCACGGCGTCGGCGCCTCGGTCGTCAACGCGCTGTCTGAACAGTTCCTCATCGAGATCAGGCGCGATGGGCACATCTTCACCCAGGGCTACTCGCGCGGGACCCCACTTGCGCCGTTGGAGCAGGGCGCCAAGCTCGCCGCCGGCGAGTCCACCGGGACGACGACCACCTTCCTCGCCGACCCGGACATCTTCGAGTCGCTGGACTACGACTTCCACACGCTCGAGGAGCGTCTGCGCGAGACGGCATTCCTGACACGCGGCCTGAAGATCTCAATCATCGACGAGCGAGGCGAGGGCCACTCCTCGGTGTTCCAGTACGAGGGCGGCATCGAGGATTTCGTCGCCTACCTGAACGAGAACAAGGACACCGTCCACCGGAAGGTCATCTTCTTCGCCGGCGAATCCGAGGAAGGCGCAGCTGAGGTCGCGCTGCAGTGGAACTCCTCATACCAGGAGTCAGTCCACTCCTTCGCCAACAACATCAACACGCGCGAGGGCGGCTCGCACCTCAGCGGGTTCCGCTCGGCGCTGACGCGGACGCTCAACAAGTACGCCCGCGACCACGCCCTGCTGAAGGAGAAGGAGGACAACCTCACAGGTGAGGACGTCCGCGAGGGGCTCACAGCTGTTGTCTCGGTGAAGCTTCGCGACCCGCAGTTCGAGGGCCAGACCAAGACCAAGCTGGGGAACCCCGGCATGGCGGGATTCGTCGAGAACATCGTCAACACCGGACTGGGCGAGTTCCTCGAGGAGAACCCGAGCGAGGCACGAGCCGTGATCGGGAAGGCGGTCCAGGCGCAGCGGGCCCGTGAGGCCGCCCGAAAGGCTCGGGATCTCACCAGGCGCAAGTCGGCGCTCGAGAACTCCACCCTGCCGGGCAAGCTCGCCGACTGCTCGATCAAGGATCCATCCCTGGCCGAGCTGTTCGTGGTCGAGGGTGACTCCGCCGGCGGCTCGGCGAAGCAGGGACGCGACCGCGAAACCCAGGCCGTCCTGCCTTTGCGCGGGAAGATCCTCAACGTCGAGAAGTCCCGCATCGACAAGGTGCTCCAGAACACCGAGGTCCAGGCCCTGATCACGGCCATCGGCACAGGCGTTCGAGACGAGTTCAACATCGAGAATGCGCGGTACCACAAGATCGTCCTGATGACCGACGCGGACGTCGACGGGGCGCACATCAGGACTCTCGTGCTGACGCTCCTGTTCCGCGAGATGAAGGAGCTGATCGACGCCGGCTACGTGTACATCGCCAAGCCGCCCCTCTACAAGCTCAAGCAGGGATCGCGTGAGCGCTACATCGAGAAGGACTCAGAACTCGAGGACATCCTGCTCTCCGACAAGTGGGAGAAGCTCGACGTCTTCGATCGCCACGCCACCCAGTTCAAGCTGACGGAGGCTCGCTGGCAGCGCTTCACCCGTCTGCTCAAGCAGTACGAGGGCTGGTCCTCCTCGCTCAAGGCGGCCCATGGACACGACACCGTTCAATTCCTCGAGGAGTCCGCGCTGCTCGGCGACGGCCAGCTGAACGCAGAGTCGGCGATCAAGCTGCTCGAAGGCGGCGGCCTCAAGGGCGACACCCACTCGACCGAGCTGCTCGAGTCCGACCCTCTGGCGATTCGCGTCAAGGCGATCGAAACGAAGAGCGGCTTCGCGCGGATCCACGAAATCAAACGGAGTCTGTTCGACTCCCAGGAGTACCGCCAGCTGGCCCGCGTTCACGCGCAGCTCGTCGAGCTGGCCGGCACGCCGGCCTTTGAGGTGCGCCTCGGCGACGCCACCGAGACGGCAGCCTCGTTCGAGGACCTGCACCCCGCCGTCATGGCGGTCGCCCAGAAGGGCAGCAAACTCCAGCGCTTCAAGGGACTCGGCGAGATGAACGCTGAACAGCTCGGCGAAACCACCATGGCGCCCGAGACGCGCACGCTGGCCCAGGTGACGCTCGAGGACGCCTTCGCGGCTGACCGGATCTTCTCCATGCTGATGGGCGATCAGGTCGAGCCCCGCAGGGCATTCATCGAGGAGAACGCACGGACAGTGGTAAACCTCGATGTGTGACGTGATGGCCTTCACATATCGGCGTCCTCGATCGCTCGCGTGCGAAGCCGCCACGCTCACTGCGTCCTTGATCTGCTCGACCCTCACACCACACAGGCGTTCGCGTGGGAACAGGGGGTGAGACATGGCTTCGGCTGACGTGATCAGCGGCGGGAACATCGAACCGCGGGCGCTCGAGGACGAGATGAAGACCGCGTACCTCGACTACGCGATGTCGGTCATAGTCGGTCGCGCCCTGCCGGACGTCCGGGACGGGCTCAAGCCGGTCCATCGCCGCGTCCTTTACGCGATGAACGAGCTCGGCCTCGGGCCGACCCGCTCCTATGCCAAGTGCGCCAAGATCGTCGGCGAGGTGATGGGCAACTATCACCCCCACGGCGATTCGGCGATCTACGACACGCTCGTCCGCATGGCGCAGGAGTTCTCCATGCGCTACCAGCTGGTCGACGGCCAGGGCAACTTCGGCTCCGTCGACGACGACCCGGCCGCCGCCATGCGCTACACCGAGGCCCGCCTGGCGCGGATCGCCACGGAGATGCTGCGCGACCTGGATATGGACACGGTCGACTTCGCGGCGAACTACGACGGCTCGCGCCGGGAACCGCTGGTCCTGCCGGCGCGCTTCCCGAACCTGCTCGTAAACGGCTCTTCGGGAATCGCCGTGGGCATGGCGACCAACATCCCGCCGCACAACCTCGGCGAGGTGATCGACGCGACGATCGCCTTTATCGACGATCCTGCGATCGACACCGAGGGCCTGATGCGCCACATCAAGGGCCCGGACTTCCCGACCGGCGGAATCATCCTCGGCCACGGCGGCATCCGGGACGCCTACGAGACGGGACGCGGACGTGTTCGCGTTCAGGCTCGCGCCCACATCGAGCCGCTCAGCCACGGCAAAGAGGCAATCGTCGTCACCGAGCTCCCCTTCATGGTCAAGAAGGGCGGCGAAGGCAACCTGATGACCAAGATCGCAGAACTGGTCAACGACAAACGGATCCCCGAGATCTCCGATCTGATCGACCAGTCCGACAAGCGCGGGATGCGGCTCGTGATCGAGCTCAAGCGCGACGCGATTCCAAAGGTCGTGCTCAACAAGCTCTACAAGCACACCCCCATGCAGACGACCTTCGGCGTCAACATGGTGGCGCTGGTGGACAACGTTCCCCGCACGCTGAACCTGCGGGAAGTGATCGAGAACTACGTCCGCCACCAGCGCGAGGTGATCGTCCGGCGCACGAAGCACGAGCTCTCCGAGAAGGAGGCCCGCGCCCACATTCTCGAGGGACTGCTCACGGCACTCGAGCACCTCGACGCGATCATCGAGCTGATCCGCGGTTCACGCGATCGGGACACGGCGCGCGAGCAGTTGATCGCCCAGTTCAAGCTGAGCGCCATCCAGGCGACGGCGATCCTCGACCTGCGCCTGTCGCAGCTGACCGCGCTCGAGGCGGACGGGATCAAACAGGAGCACAGCGACGTGACCGAGCGCATCGCCGAGCTGCGGGCGATCCTGGGCGACGAGAACCGCGTCCTGGCGGTGATCAAGGAAGAGCTGAGCGAGATCTCCGAGCGCTTCGGCGACGAGCGCCGGACGGACATCAGCCACTCCGAGGACGAGATCGACATCGAGGACCTGATCGCCGATCAGCAGATGGTGATCACGATCACTCAGACCGGCTACATCAAGTCCCTGCCCCTCGCCACATACCGCCAGCAGCAGCGCGGCGGCCGCGGCGTCACCGGGATGGACATGAAGGACGGCGACTTCATCGAGCACCTCTTCGTCTGCTCCTCGCACGACTACCTGCTGTTCTTCTCCAACCGGGGCAAGGTCTACCGCTCGAAGGTCTACGAACTCCCCGAGGCACAGCGCACAGCCAAGGGCAGGGCGCTCGTCAACATCCTGCCGTTGCGCGAAGGCGAGCGGATCCAGGCGGTGGTCTCCACGCGAGACTTCTCAGAGACCGAGTTCCTCGTGTTCGCAACTCGAAACGGCACCGTCAAGAAGACCGCGCTCGAGGCCTACAACACGCCGATCAAAGCCGACGGGATCATCGCGATCAACATCCGCGACGACGACGAGCTGCTGGCGGTCCGGGCGATCGACCCGGGTGACGAGGTGATCATGGTCTCCCGTGCAGGGCTGACAGTGCGCTTCGCCGAGTCCGACGTGCGCTCGATGGGCCGCGACACCACAGGCGTCCGCGGGATGGACGTCGGCAAGGACGGGCGTGTGATCTCGATGGACGTGGCGCGAGATGACATGGACCTCCTGGTCGTCACCGAGAACGGCTACGGAAAGCGGACCCAGATCGCCCAATACCGCAAGACCAATCGTGGAGCCAAAGGCGTAAAGACGATCGGGCTGACCGAGAAAAAGGGTGCCCTCGCGGGTGCGCTGGTGGTCCGCGACCATCACGAACTGGTCTTCATCAGCGTCGGCGGGATGGTCCAGCGGACAGCGGCCGGAGGGATCTCCCAACAGGGCCGCTCGGCGACTGGTGTCCGCGTCATGAACCTCAAGGACGACGACCTGGTCAGCGCCGTGGCATTGGTCGTCGACCCGGGCGACGAGCCCGCCGTCGCCGGCGAGATCGACGCGCCCGTGGCGCCTGAGGCCGTCGATACAGAAGCTCCGCAGACCGACTCAGACTGAACACGCAAGGTTCTTCCCAGGCCCCTCGAGGGCCCGTTCAACCCGTCCAGATTCCTCTCTGAGGCTCAGATAGGGGACGGCCACGTCCGACAGCGTGGGGGTGTATCGCTCCCCCAAACCGCTGACCATCGGACTCGTCGCCGTCGGCCTGCTCTGCTCCGGCTTCACCGCCTCGCCGGTGGCCGCCCGCAACAGCAACGGCGCCCATCGCCATGCCGCGGCGCTCCGCCAGGCGCAGCGGAAAGCAGCCCGCCAAGCCTGTCATCGCCGCGGCGAATGCAGGGGCGACACAGGTGGAACCTCTCCGACGCCGGCGAGGACGCCGCGGGTCACGCGACACGAGCGCGTCTCGCCAAAGGCCCCCGTCACGCCAGACAGCACGCCCGCCCCGCGCCACACCCCCGCCGAGCAGGCGGCAGCCGTCATCGCCGGGGTCCTGGCCACTCCCTGCTCGAACACGGAAGTCAGCCCCAGCGCGGAAAACATCGCGCTCGTCAGAGCTGCCGTGAACTGCCTGATCAACCGCGTCCGCGCCGAACACGGGCTGAACCCGCTGACGATGAACGCCCGGCTCGAAAGCGCCGCCGAAAGTCACTGCGCCGAACTGATCTCGGCCAACTACTTCGCCCATGTCGCTCCCGACGGCGAGACGCCCGTCGACAGGATCCGCAAGACCGGCTACATCCCCGGCCCCTCGGTCGGCTACGTGATCGGCGAGAACCTCGCCTGGGGCACCTACAGCCTCGCCACCCCGCAGTCGATCGTCTCCGCCTGGATCGCCTCGCCCGGACACCTGGCGAACATCCTGGAATCGCAGTACAAGGAAACGGGCATCGGGATCGTCCCCGCCGTCCCGCAGGCGATGGGCGGCGGTAACCCCGGCGCCTCCTACGCGCAGGAGTTCGGGGTCATCATCCACTGAACGGAGAGCCGGGAATCGCCTCGGCCCTCGCCCTTGTCATCTCCATTCGCTACCCTGGCCAGACCAGAGAAAGGAGGTGGTCCAAACGTTGAGTGACAGTACTTTCGGGACCCTGGAGGTGACCGGCCGCTAGGTCGGGAGGCTGGTCCGCTTAGCGGAATCCAACCCGGGACACCCCGAGACGGCCGCCGGTTCTGGTCCCTCCGGCTGCAGTTCAGCCGCTCTCGGTCTTTCCAGTCAGAGCAGTCACGCGAAGGGCGCCGTCGTACAGGCGCCCTTCGCCCTTTAAGCCGGCGCGCGGTCGGCGATCAGGCGGCCTGCGGCAGATACTGCAGCCAGGCCGCCGGAATCGTCGGGCTGGCGACATGGATGAAGATCTCCGCCCGGGGGGTTCTGGGGACGTGGCGGGGATGCATGCCGGCCTGGCGCGGCAGGCGGTCGGCCTTGCGGCGATTGCATGGAGCGCAGGAGGCCACGATGTTCTCCCAGCTCGAGGATCCGCCCTTCGAACGCGGGATCACGTGATCGACAGTCAGGTTCGAGCGCGAGCCGCAGTACTGGCAGGTCCAGCTGTCCCTGGCGAACACGGCCCGACGGGTGATCTTGCGCCGGTGCGCATCGCGGGGAACCTTCACGTAGGTCATCAGCCTGATCACCACCGGCCGCGCGACAGTGGAGCTCTCCGAATGGAGCGAGGAGATCCCCCGCTCGAGCAGCTCGGCCTTCTCCTTCAGCAGGAGGACGATCGCCCTGCGGACCGTGCAGACGTTGATCGGCTCAAACGTCGCATTGAGAACAAGCACCCGGCCACCCATCGCCCCTGTGGGCGACGACTCAGGTCCGTGCCGCTGGTGCTCTGAAGGCGTCACGGACCCCACCGGCTCTGGTGGGACAGCGCTCTCCATGTTCGCGGGCAGTGTAGCGGGCTCTGGACCCGCAATGTCCCGGAACCTCGGGCTCTCTCAGGCCTCGGCGACAGCCGCTCGGTAGGTGCCGAGGACACCCACGTGCTCACACAGCCCCGCGAGGCCCCTCAGCGCGTCCGCCACCGGCCGCTGATCCTCCTGGCCGAGGAGGTCGGCGAAGAACATGTATGTGCCCATCCGCGTCCGCCGGGGACGCGACTCGATCTTCGTCAGGTTGATCTCCCGCTCGGCGAGCTCCCCCAGGCAGCGGACCAGCCAGCCGGGGTGCTCGGCCCCGGCTCCCCAGAAGACGATCGAGCACTTCCATTCGCCCTGATCGCCGGACCGCAGGGGGGCCGGCCCCCGCGCATCCTGCTCTCGGGCGAGCCAGACGAAACGGGTCTGGTTGTCGTCGCGGTCCTCGACGCCCCGGCGCAGGATCGTGGCCCCGTAGATCTCGGCGGCCAGCTCGGTGCCCAGGGCCGCAGTGGTGCGTCCGCCCTTCCCAACCACGATCCGCACGGCCTCCGCGGTCGAGCTGGCCGGCAGGATCTGCGCGCCGGCCAGCTCGCCGCGCAGGAAGCGCGTGCACTGCCCAGGCACCTGCGGGTGCGACAGGACCGTCTCGATCTCATCGAGGGTCGTATCCTGCGCGGCGATCAGGGCGTGGCGGACCCTGAGGATCGCCTCCCCCACGATCCTCACATCCGAGGCCTCTCCCGCGAGCAGGTCCAGGGTCACGTTGATGGATCCCTCGAGGGAGTTCTCGATCGGCACCAGCGCCCAGTCCACCTCGCCCCGGCGAAGCGCCGCGACGGTCTCGTAGATGCTGGCAAGGGGCACCGGGACGATCCGCCCCGGCTCGGCGCTGGCCAACAGGGCCTCCTCGCTGAACGTCCCTGCTGGACCCAGATAGGCGACCCGCCCGTCTGCGGGCGCGGGCTCAGGGTTGCTCATCTGCCGCCGGGCCCGGCTCGCCGGCGAGTGCCAGCTTCACCGCTTCGGCCTCCTCGGGAGAGAGCTCGAGTTCGCCCCGACCGTCCTGCACCCGCTTGCCGTAGACGCGGGCCTGGTCGCGGTGGTGGATGCAGGACAGCACGATTCCCGACCGTTCATCGTCCAGCAGCGCGATCGACATCGACTGGCGGCCCGAGAGCTCGTTGTAGGCGTCGTAGCGGACAAGCGAGCGGTGCGCGATGGTCCCCCGCAGGGTGCTCTCAGCGCTCGCCAGTCGGCCATCCAGGCGGATCGCCGTTTCCTCCACGTACTCCCGCAGCGCTTCGAAGGCGTCCTGCATGGTGGCCGCATGGAGCACCAGATCCTGTTCGGCGCCGTCGCCCAGGACAACACGCTGCGCCCGGCGCAGACGCCGGACGCTGAGGGCCAGAAAGGCACAGCAGACGAGCGCCACGACGGCCACGGCAGCCGCCGCGATCGCGATGATCCCATGGGTGTCGGTGATCGATGCGGCCATCGTCACAAGTTAGCCGCTGGCGCCGCGGCTATTGGAAGATCGCCAGGTAGTTGTTCTTGTTGTTTTCGCTGTTCGTCTCGCCCGGGACGGGCTCCACGGAGACTTCGATCTTCGAGGCGACGCCCAGCGGCACGCCGGTCACGGTCATTTCGACGTTGGCCTTCGAACCGGGGGACGTCGAGTTGATCACGTGGGACGCTTTGCGCTGCTGGCCTGCCGTGGTGACCGTCACGTCGACTTTGACGTTCGTCTCCTGGTTCGACCCCGTGTTTTCGAGGGTCACCGTGAAGGCTGGGCTCGAGCCGCCGCTGATGTGATTGAGCGTCGGTTCGGGTTCGAGCGTGTTGGTGCCCACCGCCACGCTGATCAGCGCGCTCCCGTGGGTGCCGGGCGCGATGCCCGTCGTGTTCGCCGTGCCGGTGCTCTGGCCCGTCAGCCTGGCCAGGACGGTGTTCGTTTCAAGCCAGCCGACGTTCGGCAGGAACTTCGCCGCCGCGGTGCTGGCGGTGATCCCGTTGCCCTTGAGCTTTTCCTGAATCAACGGCGCAACCCGCTGCGAGTAGAGGATGTCCGAGGACAGGAACGTCCCCATCGCGCCGGCGATCTTCGGGGCGGCCAGTTTGCTCTGCCCGCCCAGAGCCGCCGGCAGTTCGGCGGCGATCTTGGTGATCCCTTCGGTGCGCAGGTTCAGTCCCATCAGCAAGGCCCGTTGGGCGCCGGTCATTTCACTCGGCACCGACAGGCCCTGTGCGCGGTTGTTGAGCTTCTGCGCTTCGAGGAGCAGTTGGTTGACGCCCGTCTCGACGTTCAGGGCCGGCTTTCCGCTGGCACCGGTAAGAGCCGTGAAGAGCGGCTTGGCCACGACCGTTTCGTATTCCGTCGCGATTTCGGAAACGTGGTGGTTGTAGTCCTTCAGGGACTGCTGCTTCTGTGATTTCAAGCAGCCGTTGATGACCAGGACGATGATGATCAGCAGCACCACGGCGACGCCGGCGGCGATCCGCCGGCGGACCATCAGCGTGTGGCGATCGAACCCGGAGGGCCCTCCGCTCGACGGGCGGCGTGGGCGTGGGCGTCGCGGAGCACCCGTCGAAGGACGGTCACCGACCGGTGTGGATCGCGGTGCTCTGGCAGACGGCCGAGGAGCCGTGTCCTCGCCATCATCAAAGAACGACAAAAGCCTCTGCTCCTTTGCAGGGTCCCGGAAAGGCCCAAGTATGACTGCAGGCTCACCCGCTGGCGATTCTGCAACTTCTCGCTCAGAGCGGCTTTTCTCGTCGAACGTGCGCAGGAGACGACCCCAAAGGCGGCGAACGCCCGAGCCGGTGGAGTCGCACAACACCCTCGTCCAAGGAGCAGCGCCGGGGAAGGCAACCGAGCAACCGACCCGTCGCGGGCCGTTCCGGGCGCGTGGCCCGCGGCTGCCGCCACAGCCCTCGGCCGAGGGCGAGAAGCTGATCCTCGAGCGCTACCGGCTGCTCGAACGGCTCGGCGCAGGGGGCTTCGGGGTCGTATGGCGGGCCCGTGATGAGCTGCTGCACCGCGAAGTCGCCGTCAAGCGGATTTGGCTGGGCCCCGATGGGGACGCCGAGCGGGCCGCCCGCGAGGCCCAGGCCACCGCCCGCCTGGCGCACCCGGCGATCGTGGCTCTCTACGAGGCATGTCCCCTGGGCGAGGCCTTCTACCTGATCTCGGAGCTCGTGGACGGCTCCACGCTGGCACGACTGATCGCCGAGGACGAGCTCGAGGACCAGGAGATCCTGGGCATCGGCCTGGCACTGATCGATGCGCTGGAGCACGCCCACGCCCGTGGCGTCATCCACCGGGACATCAAGCCGCAGAACGTCCTGATCCCGAATCGTCCCGAGGAACCCCGTGCCCGTGAGCACTTAGCGGCGGCCAAGCTGACCGACTTCGGAGGCGCCAGCCTCGCCGAGGAGGACGCGCTGACGCGAACCGGGGACGTCATGGGGACGCTCGCCTACATGGCTCCCGAGCAGAGCGAGGGCGAGGATGTCGGGGAGGAGGCCGACCTCTACTCGCTGGCCCTGGTTCTCTACGAGGCCCTCAGCGGGATCAACCCCGTCCGTGGCGCCACACCCGCGGCGACGGCCCGCAGGATCGGCACTCGCCTCGAGCCTCTGGGCCGTCTGCGGCGCGAGCTGCCCCGATCACTGACCGGCGGCCTGGACCGCGCCCTCGCCCCCCATCCGCGCGACCGCGGAACGCTGGAGGACCTGCTCGCCGCGCTTCAGGAAGGGCTCGAGGGAGAGCAGCAGAGGACCCTTCGCCAGCCCTTCCGCGGTCGCACGGCCGTTGCACACCCCCTGCCCGCGCCGCGGGTCGAGACGGTTCCCCGCCGGTCCCCGCGCCGAGCCGTCGATCCGGCCACCGCGCTGGAGGACCTCGACGAGCGTTTGGCCGAGGCACCCTCGAGGGGGCTCCTCGCCACCGGTGGCCCGGGCCTGCCGCGAATGATCTGGTGCGCCCTGGGCCTGTTGGCGATCGGCTGGCAGGCCGCGGCCGGAAGGCCCGGCGTGGCGCTGTTGATGCTCGCCGCTCTGCTGCCCGTTGTGGCCATGCCGTCGCGGCCCTACGCACGCGGGGTCCCGGCGATCTGGCTCGGATGCGCCCTGGCCCCGGTGCTCGGTCTCGTCGGCCTCGCCGGTGCCTACCCGGCGGTGGCCGGGCAGGCGTCCACCATGCGACAGCGCTTCGCACTGGGCGCCATCGGCTATTGGTGGCTGCAGCTGGCCGAGCCCCTCCTGGCGCGCGATCTGTGGCTGGGCTCGCCCGCCGGGACGCCCCTGCGTCCCGTCTGGGAGGGGTCGCTGCAGAGTGCCGCTACCCACGTGATCAGCCCGCTCCTGACCGTCGGCGTGCTGGCCGGCGCGCTGCTGTGGGGCGTCGGAGCCGCTGCGCTCCCCGTCTTCGTCCGCGGTCGCAGCGCGGCCCTGGACGTGTTGGGAGCCACCATCTGGTCGGTGGCGCTCTTCATCGCTGCCCCCCGTCTGGACTCCGGCCTCGGCGCCGCAATCGCCCATCCCACGCCCCGTGGAGCCATCCTGGGCGCCGTTCTGGGCGCGATGATCGCCATCGCCGCACGCGCCCTGCGCGGCCCAGTCTGACCCAGGGTGCGTAGCATGGCCTGACGGTCGCCTGGCGGTTGTACGCCGCCGCGGCCCGGAGCCAAGATGAACCTGCTCAAGAGCGTCGAGACTTCCATCGCCAAACTCGTTGAGGGCGCCTTCGGGCGGGCCTTCCGCTCCGAGGTGCGCCCGATGGAAATCGCGCGCAAGCTGGCCCGCGAGATGGATGAACACCGGACCGTCTCGGTTTCCCGGGTCTATGTGCCCAACGAGTACGCCGTCTGGCTCTCCGAGGAGGACCGCTTCCGCTACGAAGAGGTCGAGCACGAGGTCATCGAAGAGCTGTGCGCCTACCTGCTCGAGCACGCCCGTCGCGAGGACGTGATCCTTGCTTCTCCGCCTCACGTCGTCTTTCACACCGACGAACGCCTCTCGCTGGGAGAGTTCGGGATCGAGGCACGGTTGGTCCGCCCGGACGTTCAGGATGAACCGGATGCTCCCCCCCAGGAGGCTCCGCCGCGGCCGCCCGCCCCAGAACCCCAGGCCGATGAGGAACACGGCAAGACCATGATCTACAGCACCTCGGCGCGGGTCGGCGGGCCCGTCGACACAGCCCGCCCGCAGCGGCTGCCGCGCGCCCTGCTTGCCGTGTCAGGACGCAGGCTGCTCGTGCCACCCGCCGGCGGGACGATCGGCAGGAGCCGCGAATGCGACATCGTTCTCGACGACACCGGGATCTCGCGGAAGCACGCTGAGCTGCGGCCGGGCCTCTCCGCCTGGGAGATACAGGATCTCGGCTCGACCAACGGCGTCCTCGTCAATGGCCGGGCCATCGTGGGAGCCCAGCCACTCGAGCTCGGTGACCGGATCGAACTGGGCACGACAGAGCTGCTCTTCGAACTGGGATGAACAACCTCGACCCGGTATCGGTGGCCCTCAAGTTCGGCTTCGTGGCCGTTCTCTACCTGTTCCTGCTCTGGGTCGCCCGCAGCGCCCGGCGCGATCTCGGCCGCTCCCCCGGACAGGGGGCCGTGGCCGGGCCGAGCCCGGCGGTCACGGACCCGGACGCCACCGGCATGTACTCGGCCTCCACGCTCGGCCCTGTGGACTTCGCCCAGCGGGCTCCGCGGCTGGTCGTCGAGCGGGCTCCCGGCCACGAGCCGGGGATGATCTACGACCTCGACGGCGATCTGATCCTCGGCCGCGGCGACCGAGCAGAGATCCGCCTGGAGGATCCCTTTGCCTCCTCGAAGCATGCGCGCATCTACGAGCAGGGCAACACGGTCGTCGTAGAAGATCTCGGCTCGACCAACGGGACCTACCTGAACGAGGAGCTGTTGCAGACCCCAAGGCCGCTGCATCCGGGTGACCGGGTGCGCATAGGCGACAGCGAATTTGCGTTCGAGGTCGACTGACTTGCTTCGCGTAGCCGAGCAGTACGCCGGCAGCGACACGGGCCGTCAGCGCCGAGCCAACGAGGACTCCCTGCTGGTCCGCTCGCCGCTGTTCGTCGTCGCCGACGGCATGGGCGGCGCCCAGGCGGGCGAGGTGGCATCGAGCGTGGCCGTCGCGGAGTTCCGGCCCGGTCTGTCCGACGCCGCAAACCCCGAGCAGGCACTGGAGGTCCTCGCCCAGGACGCCAACGCCAGGATCCACGAGCTGTCCCACGCCAACGCCGAGCACGCCGGAATGGGGACGACCCTGACGGCCATCTACGTCGGCGAGCAGGACATCGCGATCGCGCACGTCGGCGACAGCCGTGCCTACTGTTTCCGCGGCGGGGAGCTGATCAAGCTGACCGACGATCACTCGCTGGTGGACGAGCTGATGCGCCAGGGGCGCCTGACGCCCGAGGAAGCCGTCGAGCATCCGCAGCGCTCGGTGATAACACGGGCACTCGGGATCGAAGGTCGTGTGGAGGTCGACACGCGGTCGTTCCGGGGCATCACCGGCGACGTCTACCTGCTCTGCAGTGACGGGCTGACGACGATGATCTCCGAGGCCCAGATCGCCGAGGTGCTGAGGGCGAACCCGCGACTGCAGACGGCCGGCGAGGCACTCATAGCGGCGGCCAACGACGCAGGCGGCCGGGACAACATCACGGTCATCCTCGTCCGCATCGAGGAGGTTGTTCTCGGTGGAGGGGCGCTCGCGGAGGAACAGACCCAGACAGATCTTCCGCCGGTCACGGCTCCTGCCTCGGGGCCGGCGACCGCCGAGGAGCCGGTCCTCCTGCAGCCGCCGGCGAGCGCCCCGCGCCGCCCGCGCATGCCCGCGCCGGCGCCCGCGCCGGTGTCCGGGCGAGGGTCGGGACGGCTCAGCGCCCGACGCGCCGGCCTGCTGGTGGGCACGCTGGTCGTGGTGGGCCTGATCGCGGCGGGCGCCTACCTGGCGCTTCAGTCGGTCTACTTCATCGGCACCAACAACCGCGGCCTCGTCACGATGTACGAGGGGGTCCCCTTCAAGCTTCCCGGGGGCCTGACGCTCTACAGCAGCCGCTACGTCTCAGGCGTGAGCGCCTCGACGATCGCCACCCAGCGCCGCGAAACACTGCTCGACCACACGCTGCGCTCGGAAAACAACGCCGGCTCGCTGATCCGCAGCCTCGAACTCGACCAGCTGGAATGAGGCGGGAGCTGTGAACCGCCCGATCACCCGGCTGTTCGGATTCGTTCTGCTGCTGTTCGCTCTGCTGGTTGCCTTCACCTCGCGCTGGACGATCTTCGAAGCCTCGGCACTGCGCGAAAACCCCCTCAACCACCGAGGCCTGCTCGAGCAGCAGCGCATCGCACGGGGCGAGATAGTGGCCGCCAACGGAACCGTCCTGGCCCGCAGCCGGCAGCGCGAAGAAGGGATCTACGAACGGTTCTATCCGACGGGACCGCTGTTCTCCAACGCGATCGGTTACTACTTCACCAACCGCGGCAGCACCGGCCTCGAGCACTACCGCACCGCAGCACTCAACGGCCAGACCTCGACGGGGCTGCAGCGGATACTCGACCAGCTCCAGGGAAAGAAACCGCGCGGCGACAAGGTGGTCACAACCCTCGATCCGGCCGCCCAGGCGGTTGCCCTGAAAGCGCTCGAAGGCAATCACGGCGCCGTCCTCGCCCTCGAACCGAAATCGGGCGCCGTCACCGTGATGGCATCCTCGCCGTCCTTCAACCCCAACGCGGTTCGTTCGAACAGTGAATTCCAGAGGCTCGCCTCGGACAGTCAGAACAAACCGTTCGTGAACCGGGCGACCCAGTTCGGCTACGCACCCGGCTCGACCTTCAAGGTGGTCACGGCCACTGCGGCGATCGACACGGGGCAGTACACGCCCCAGTCGGAACTGAGCGGTCGCAACAACATCCTGGTCTCCGGCAAGCTGCTGAAAAACGATGAAAACGAGAGCCTCGGGCAGATCACCCTGACCGAGGCGCTGGCCAAGTCGGTCAACACGGTCTGGGCTCAGGTTGCCGAAAATCTTGGCAAGGCGACGATGGGCCGTTACATGAACCGATTCGGCTTCAACCGCAAGCCGAAGCTGGACTACCCCGCCAACGAAATGTCGATCAGCGGTGAGCACTCCGGCGAACGGGTCATCCCCCCCACCAGTCCGCAGGTCGACGTCGGGCGCATGGGGATCGGGCAGGACAAACTCGAAGTCGTCCCCCTGCAGATGGCAGAGGTGGCCGCCGCCGTGGCCAACAAGGGGACGCTGATGGTGCCGCACATGACGGCCAAGATCGTCAACCCGGAAGGCCAGACCGTGGAAACGATCGGACCGACGGTTCAGTCGCACGTGATGAAAGGCTCGACGGCCGAAGACGTCCGCGGGATGATGGAAGCCGTCGTCAACGAAGGAACCGGAACATCCGCCCAGATCCCCGGTGTTCAGGTCGCCGGAAAGACAGGGACCGCCGAGACACAGATCGGGACTGCCATCAACAATGTCTGGTTCATCGCGTTCGCACCAGCCTCGAATCCGACGGTCGCAATCGCTGTGACACTCGAAAGCGTTCCCGGTCAGGGAGCCTCCTACGCCGCACCGGTGGCCCGCCAGGTAATAGAACAGCTTCTGCGTGATTGAGCAAGACACACTGATCGACGGTCGCTACCGCGTGATCTCCCGCCTCGGCTCGGGTGGGATGGCCGACGTCTACCTGGCGCAGGATCAGCTTCTCGGCCGCCAGGTGGCCGTCAAGATCCTGCATCACCACTTCGCCGAAGACCAGGAGTTCGTGGAGCGCTTCCGGCGCGAGGCGTCGAGTGCCGCGGCCCTCTCGCATCCCAACATCGTCGCGATCTTCGACAGGGGGGAATGGAACGGGACGTACTACATCGCCATGGAGTACGTGTCCGGGCGCTCGCTCAAGGCGATCGTCCGCGAGGCGGGGCCACTCGATCCGGTGACCGCGATCGACATCGTCATCCAGATCCTCAGGGCCGCTCGCTTCGCCCACCGCCGCGGTGTCATCCACCGCGACCTGAAGCCGCACAACGTGATCCTCGACGAGGACGGCCGGGCGCGGGTGACGGACTTCGGCATCGCCCGAGCGGGGGCTTCCGACATGACCCTGACCGGGTCGATCATGGGCACCGCCCAGTACCTCTCGCCCGAGCAGGCGCAGGGCTACACGGTCACCGCCGCCTCGGACCTCTACTCGGTCGGAGTGATCCTCTACGAGCTTCTCACGGGCGTGGTGCCCTTCGAAGGCGAGACCGCCGTGGCGATCGCCTTCAAGCAGGTCTCGGCCACCCCTCGCCCTCCCTCCGAGCTCAACCCGCACCTGCCCCACTCACTCGACGCGGTCGTCCTGCGGGCCCTTGCCAAGGACCCCATCGAACGCTACCCCGACGACGACGAGTTGATCGCCGCCCTCGAAGGCCAGCGCGAGCTGCTCGGTGGTGACGGCGCCGCCCCGATCCCAGCGGAGGCGATGCCGACCGGAGAGCCCCCAACCGGCCTGATGCTTGCGGCGCCGCTCCCCTATGCCGAGGAAGAGGTTCCCCTCGACCCGGAGGAGGAGCGTCGCCGTCGCAACAGGAAGATCCTCTGGTGGAGCCTCGGAGGCCTGGCCCTGATCGCCGCCATCGTGGCGGCGATCCTGCTGCTGGGTGGTTCGACGAAGCAGGTGCAGGTGCCGAGCGTCAAGGGCATGACGGAACAGGACGCCGGCACGACGTTGCGCAAAGCCGGCCTGACGCCGATCCCGTCGTTCGCGGCCAGCTCGACAGTCAAGAGCGGCCTGGTCGTCAGCCAGACCCCGCCGGCCGGCGAAATGGTGAGCAAGGGAAGCCAGGTCACGATCGTCGTCTCGGGGGGTCCGGCCAGCGCGGCGGTCGAGAACGTCGAAGGGCTGACCGCCTCCCAGGCCCTCGAACGACTGAAAAAAGCGGGCTTCAAGCCAACCAGCAAACCCCAGGCGTCCTCGACCGTCCCGGAGGGCCGGGTGATCGGCACGAACCCACCCGCCGGGACTGACGTGCAGCTCGGCAGCCCCGTGACGGTCTTCGTCTCCAGCGGCCCTGAACCGGTGAGGGTCCCCGACGTGAAAGGCCAGTCGCTGTCGACCGCCGAAGGCGAACTGCGAAGCGCCGGGCTCAAGGTGGGGACGGTCACGAAGCGCGTGCAGGCCGGGCAGACCGCCGAAACCGTCCTGTCCCAGTCTCCCGGCTCGGGCAAGTCCGTGAAGGCCGGCAGCTCGGTCGATCTCACCGTTGCCGAAGCTCCCACCGAAGTCATCATCCCCAGCGTGATCGGCGAAGGTCAGGCGGCCGCCGAAGCGACGCTCAAGAAAGACGGCTTCAAGATCAAGACGGTCAACCAGACCACGACCGAAGCCAGCCAGGTCGGAGTGGTGCTGCGCCAGAGCCCCACCGCGGCCACCGAAGCACCCAAAGGCTCGACGATCACCCTCGCCCTGGGTGTCCTGGGCACGCCCACGACCAACACGACAACCACTCCCACCACGCCGACCACCCCCTCGGGGAACTAGTCTCGGCTGGAATGAGCTTCACCTCGCATCCTCCCTCACGGCCGATGCGCGTCGCCGTGCTGGCAGGTGGCCGCTCCTCCGAGCACGAGGTCTCGCTGTCCTCGGCCGCCGCTGTCCGTGACGGCCTGCAGGCCGGAGGCCACGAGGTCCTCTGGGTCGAGATCGGGCGGGACGGGGTCTGGCGCTCCGACGGCGAGGCGATGAGCCTCACGCCGGGCGAGGGTTTCGCGGGAGTGCAGGTTGTCTTTCCCGTCCTGCATGGACCCTTCGGCGAGGACGGGACGGTTCAGGGCCTGCTGGAGACGCTCGACGTCCCCTACGTCGGCGCCGGGGTATCGGCCTCGGCTCTCTGCCTCGACAAGGTTCTCTTCAAGGAGGTCATGTCCGCAAGGCGCCTGCCGCAGGTCGAGCACGTCGGTGTGACGGCTGAGCGCTGGCGCCGCGAGCCGGAGCCGGTGCTGGCGGAGATCGAGGGGATTGGGCTGCCCGCCTTCGTCAAGCCCGCCCATCTCGGCTCCTCGGTCGGGATCGTCAAGGTCACCGACGCGCCGGCCATGGCCGACGCCCTGGCCGGCGCCTTCGAGCACGACAGCCTGGTGATCGTCGAGGCGATGGCCTCCGGCCGGGAGGTTGAGTGCGGCGTCCTTGGCATCGGCGAGGACGGGCGCGCCTCCGACGGCCCGCGGGCGATGGCCTCGGAGCCCGGAGAGATCGTCTTCGCGAACGACTTCTACGACTACGAGGCGAAGTACTCGCCCGGCGGCATGGAGCTTCTGATCCCCGCCCGGATCACACCGGCGGCGCGCCGGCGTGTGATGGAGCTGGCCGTCCACACCTTCGAGCTCTCCGGCTGCGATGGCCTGGCGCGGGTCGACTTCTTCGTCGACGGCGAGGAGGTCCTGGTGAACGAGCTGAACACGATGCCCGGGTTCACCCCGACCAGCGTCTACGCCAAGCTGCTCGGCGCCTCGGGAATCGACTATCCCGAGCTGGTCGAGCGGCTCTGCAGGCTGGCGCTGGAGCGCCATGCCGAGCGCCACGCCTACAGCTACTGAGTAGCCGGGATCACTTGAAGAGCGTCAGGTCGGAGATCGTCGCCGACTGCTTTCCCGGCGGGAGCGCGGTTATCCAGAGCAGGTAGTAGCGGTGGCGTCGGCCCTTCCTCTGCAGGGCGATCCGTTCGCCGTCATGCACCTTTGCGCTTGCCCCCACGGGGCCCTGCCATCCGCGGGCGGCCAGCGATTCAGATGAGTACGAGAGCGGGCTCTGCAGGTGGTCGGCGACATAGACCGCTGCCGCAAAGCCGGGCGTGGGGGTCTGGATCTCCATCGCCCGGGCGATGACCCCGGGGGCCGCGTCGAGGTATACGCCCAGGCCAACGCCGTTGGCCTTCTTGAGTGTTCCGTCGTAGTAGGTCTCGGTCGTCCATGTCGTGCTGGGGTCGCTGTCGACGAGGTTGCCGACCTGATCGCGGTTTTCGGGGCCGGTCCCGAAGGGGTTGTAGCCATGCGCCGCATCCTGGCTCAGCTGGACGGGCACCAGTCCGGCCTTAGAGGTGGCGCCCGGCGAGACTCCCGTGCCGCGGTGCGTCCGGTCCGCGGCGGCGATCAGGAGGACCAGCGCGACGATCGCTCCCAGCAGCGCCAGCGAAGCTATCCACCGGGCCGGGTGGCGCATCCGCCAGGGCAGCCGGCTGCGGATCCGGCCGGGCAGCGTCTGCAGCACCGTCGTCACCTCCCCGGTCGCCTGCCCGGTGCGCGATGCCTCAACGGCCAGCACCTCCTCGAGGTCGCTCGCCATGCTCGCCGCATCCGGGTAGCGCTCGTCGAGGTTCTTCGCGACGGCCCGGTCCACCACGGCGGCCGTCGCCGCCGACAGCTCCGGCCGGCGAGCCTGAACGTCCGGGATTTCCTCGCGCACGTGCTTCATCGCGACCGCCACGGGGGAGTCGCCATGGAAAGGCACATCTCCCGTCAACATCTCATAGAGGACGATGCCCAGCGAGTAGAGGTCCGACTGTGGCGTCACGGGCTGGCCCAGCGCCTGCTCCGGTGAGACGTAGTCGGTCGTGCCCAGGACCCGGCCCGCGAGCGTCAGACCCTCCTCGCTGAGCGAGCGGGCGATCCCGAAGTCGGTGATCTTCGCTCCCCCCTCGGGGTCGATCAGGATGTTCTGGGGCTTGACGTCCCGGTGAACGATCCTCCGTTCGTGCGCTGCCCCGAGGGCCCGGGCGATCTCGATCGAGTAGGCGATCGCCTGAGGTATCTCCAGCGGACCGTTCCGCCGGATCAGTCCCTTGAGGGTTTCGCCATCGACGTATTCCAGGACGATGTAGGGGGCTCCCAGCGGCGGGATCTCCCCATCAGGAGAGGGCTCCTCCCCGGCGTCGATGACCGAGACGACGTGAGGGTGGTTCAGCTGGGCCACCGAGCGGGCCTCGCGCCGGAACCGCTCGAGCTGATCCGAGTCGGTCGCGATCTCACGGTGCATCAGCTTGATCGCCACCGGGCGCTCGAGCACCGTGTCGAAGGCCTTGTAGACGGTCGACATCCCTCCCCGCCCGATGACGGCATCGAGCCGGTAGCGCCCCGCGATCATGGTTCCGACGCCGGTCATGACCACCTATTGTGCGCGTCTCGCGGAAACGAGGATCAGGGCGGCCAGCAGGGCCCGGTAGAGCGAGTAGGGCCAGAGCGGCCCCCGCTCGAGGGGTCCGGCCAGCAGGCGCGCGCCCAGGCGGGTGGAGAAGAAGGCGCCCAGCGCTCCGGCTGTGAGAGCCCGCCGCTCGCCGACCGTCCCTTCGCGCGCTGCCCGCACGGCCTCGGACGCGCTCGCCCCGGCCATCACCGGCAGGCCCGCTCCCCAGGAGAGCCGCTGAGCCGCCGGGCGGGCGAAACCCCGGGCGCGGGCCGCCGTCAGGGTCGCCCCGTTGCGCGAGACACCCGGAGCCAGCGCGAGCGTCTGGGCCAGGCCGAGCATCAGGCCGTCAAGCGGACCGGCGTCGTCCGCACTTCTTCCGCCGGATGGCGCGAGCCGATCCGCCAGAGCCATCCCGAGCGCTCCCGCAACGAGCCCCCCTGCCGTAGCCCTCGCCCCCGAGAGATGCTGCTGGAGATGACCCCGGAGCGTCAGTCCGGCAAGGGCGGGGATGCCCACCGCGAACGCCGCCGTCAGGGCGCTCCGGGCACTCGCTCCAGGAAGGTCGCGGCGCAGGGGCCCGGCCATCTCGAGCGCCAGAGCAAGGCACGCCGCGCCATGCAGAACGACCTCGAAGGAGCGGTCCTCATCGCGACCGGGAGCGTCCTCATCCCAGCCTGCCAGCCAGGGGATCAGCCGCGTGTGCGCCGAGGATGAGATCGGGAGCAGCTCGGTGGGACCCTGGATCAGGCCCAGCGCCAGGGCACGCCGGAACGACCGCGGCGGATCAGCCGGCGGCATTCTCCGCCGGCTTGCGGGGTGTCCGCCGCCGACGCACGATCGCGTAGATCACGCCGGCGATGATCAGCGCAAGCACGACGTAGTCGAGATACGCGAGGCTCTTACGGACGTCCTCCCATTCGCTGCCGACCGATTCCCCGACCAGCACAAGTGCGATCACCCAGGGGAGGCAGCCGGCCACTGTCAGGACTGTGAAGCGGAGGAAGGGCATCTTGGCGATGCCCGCCGGAAGCGAGATGAAGGTCCGAATTATCGGAAGCATCCGGCTGAAGAAGACGGCTGCGGATCCGTAGCGCTGAAACCAGCGATCGGCCCATTCGATGTGACTCGGCTTGATGTGCAGCCAGTGGCCGTGTCGTTCGATCAGCTCGATACGACCGCCCCGGCCGATCCCGTAGGCGATCCAGGAGCCGACGAGGTTGCCGAGTACCCCCGCCACCACCACGCCCAGGAAGGTCAGGTGATGCTGGGAGGCGCTGCCGCCGGGATCGGCCACGGCGAAGCCGGCGAACAGCATGGTGGCCTCCGAGGGGATCGGGATGCAGGCGCTCTCCAGGAGCATCAGCAGGAAGATCGCCGGAAGGCCGGCGTCTCGAACGAAGTGCCATGCGACGTTCACGACCGACTCGGAGATCGAGGCGAGGACGAGCATCAGGCCGCAACGATACCCGCACGACGAGCGTCCCTGAGGGTTCAAGCGCCCGGAAGGTCGTTACCGTCCTCTCGCAGATGCGCGTCTGGATCGACCTGACCAACAGTCCCCACGTGCTCGTCATGCGGCCGCTGATCGAGGCGCTCAGAGAGGACGGCCACGAGGTCCGCGTGACGGCGCGGGACTTCGCCCAGACGCTCGAGCTCTGCGATCGACTGGGAATCGAGCACACGGCGATCGGCCATCATCGCGGCGGAGGGATCGCCGCCAAGGCCGGCGGGCTCCTGTCCCGCTCGTCCGCCCTGCTCCGCTGGGCGCGCGCCCGGCCGGCCGGCCCCGGGATGCGCCCCTTCGACATCGCTCTGGGTCACGGCTCGAATGACATTTCGGTTGCGGCGGCGCTCCTGCGGATCCCGAGCTCGACGATGTTCGACTACGAGTGGGCAAAGGTCCAGCACAACGTCAACTGCCGGCTCGCCTCGGCCGTCGTCGTCCCCGACGCGATTCCACCGGAGCGCCTCGACCGCTACGGCGCGCGGGGGAAGATCAGGCCCTACGAGGGCCTCAAGGAGGAGTACTACCTGGCGGATTTCGAGCCCGACGACGCCGTTCTGGGCGAACTCGGCCTCGACCCCGAGCGCCCGATCATCGTTGTCAGGACACCCCCGGACGTCTCGCTCTATCACCGCTTCCACAGCGACCTGTTCACGCTCGTCCTCGAGCGGCTGCGAGAGGCGGCCGCCTCAGGGGTGCAGCCCGTCGTGCTGCCCCGGGTGGCGGCCCAACGGGCGGAGCTCGGCGGTGTGCCTGGCTTCGTCGTGCCGGAGAAGGCCATCGATGCACAGTCTCTGATCGCCTTTTCAGACCTGGTCATCTCGGCCGGCGGGACGATGAACCGAGAGGCTGTGGCGCTGGGCACACCGGTCTTCACGACCTTCTCGGGACGCATGGGAGCGGTCGACGAGCGGTTGATCGCGGAAGGGCGGATGGGGCGCCTGGAGGATGCCCGGGATCTGCCGCTCGAGGGCCGCCGGGGCGCTCAGCGGGCACCCCGGGTGCACCGTGACCCCCGAAGGCTGCTGGATCTGCTGCTCAGCCCGCTCGCTGCAGGCCTTCCGGCAACGAGCCGGGAGTCCCTCTAGCCCCTTACAATCTTCACAATGCGCCGACGGATCCGCTCGGCGGCCCTCCCGCTCCATCGTCACTCGCTGCCCCAGCTTGCAGCGGATGGGGCGCTGGTCGCGCTCGCGTACTACCTCGCCTTCCAGCTTCGCTTCAACAATGGCCCGCCCCGCCATTACGCCGATCTGCGCTCAGCGACCATCTGGTGGGTCCTCGCCGGCAGCCTGCCGGTGCTCGTGCTGTCTCGCGTCTATCAGCGCCGCTGGCGCTACGCGGGACAGCGCGACTACGAGGCGGTCGTGCGAGCGGTCCTGGTGATCGTCCTGCTGACGGTCGTGGGAATCGAGATCTTCCGCCCGACGCACGAATACAAATACGAGTTCGTCGACCATCACGGGGTCGTGACGAGCGCCGCGATCGTCCTCCCCAATGGCGTGATCGTCCTCTACGCGCTGCTCGCCCTGGCCTTCCTGGTGGGGATCAGGGCACTGGCTCGAACGGTCTACGAGCGCCGTCCACTGGCTGCCTTCCGCTCCGGGCGCAAGGGGGAGCGGACGGTCCTGATCGCCGGCGCCGGCGAGGGCGGGCGGAGCGTCGCGCGCGAGATCATGCGCAACCGCGAGCTGGGACTCGTGCCCGTCGGGTTCCTCGACGATGACGACACCAAGCGGCGGCTGCGGATCGACGGCGTCCGGGTGCGGGGCAACACCGAAGAGGACCTCCCCCGGATCCTCGACGACGCCGAGCCGGACGAAGTGATCATCGCCATCCCATCGGCTCCCGGCTCGACCCGCGCGAGGATCGTCCGGGAGTGCCGCCAGCGGGGCATCCCCGTCCGGACGCTGCCGACCGTCTTCGAGCTGCTTCAGACCCGGGGCGCCCTGGCCCGCCAGATGCGCGAGGTCCGCGTCGAGGACGTCCTTGGCCGCGAGCCGGTCCACATGGAGCTCGACAGGGTCGGGGGCTATCTCGCCGGCCAGGTGGTCCTGGTGACCGGAGCGGGCGGCTCGATCGGCGCCGAGCTCTGCCGCCAGATCGCCCGCGTCGAGCCGCACCGGATGGTCCTGGTCGACCACGCCGAGGACAACCTCTTCTCGATCCAGCGGGAGCTCGAGGACGAGCGCCACGTGCCGCCCTCGATGCTCGCCGCGGTGCTGGGCGACTGCAAGGAAGAGGAGCGGATGCGCGAGGTCTTCGAGGAGCACCGTCCGACGGTCGTCTTCCATGCGGCTGCCTACAAGCACGTCGGCCTGATGGAGGCCAATCCCGTCGAGGCGATCCGCAACAACGCGATCGCCACTCGCGTTGTGGCAACCGTCGCCGGCGACACCGGGACCACCCGTTTCGTCCTCGTCTCGACCGACAAGGCTGTCTCGCCGGCCACCGTCATGGGCGCATCGAAGGCGCTGGCCGAGTTCGCCCTCGAGGCCGCGACGGCCCGCTTCCCGAACACCGCCTATGCCGCCGTCCGGTTCGGCAACGTCCTGGGCTCCTCGGGGAGCGTCGTGCCGATCTTCCGCCGGCAGATCGAGCGCGGCGGTCCCGTGACGGTCACCGACGAGCGGATGACGCGCTACTTCATGACGATCCCCGAGGCCGTCCAGCTGATCATCCGCTCCGGCTCCCTGGCCTCGGCAGCTCGTGAGCCGGAGAACGGGACACGCCGCTCGAGGATCCGCCCGACGCGAGGCGCAGAGATCTTCGTGCTTGAAATGGGCGACCCGGTGAAGATCGTCGACCTTGCCCGCGCGATGATCGAGCTGTCGGGGCTCGACCCTGATCGCGACATCGACATCGAGATCATCGGAAGCCGCCCCGGCGAGAAGCTCGACGAGCAGCTGTTCAACAGCTACGAGCGCCTTGTGCCGACCGAGGCCGAGAAGATCCTTCGCGCCGAGCGAGAGCCGCTGGGCGTCCAGCAGGTCGAGTCGATGTTCGCCGAGATACAGCTGCTGGTGCTCGAGGGAGACGCCGCCGGCCTGGCGGCAAAGGTCTCAGAGCTGTCCCGCGAGCTCCGCGAGCCCGAGGAGCCCGCCGCGCAGCAGGATGGCGCGCAGCCCGTCAAGCCGGTCGCGCAGGACACCGGCGGTGCCGCTGAGGATCGCGTCGCGCCTGAGCCCCTCGTACACTCCCCCAATTCATGATTTCTCCGCTGCTCGCGACCGCATTCTTTACGAGCACCTCGAACAAGATCGCTCTGATCGCGGGTGTTGCATCGCTCGTCGGGATCGCCATCCTCTCGCTGCTCGTCTTCTCGCAGGCACGAGAGATCAGGCGGCTGCGCGAGTGGGCCGGCCGAGCTCCCGAGCGTGCCGCCGACATGGAGCAGAAAGTCAGCGAGGCCGCCGCGGTTCGGGCTCAGCAGCCCGCGCAGCCTGCCCCGGTGCCGCAGAGCCCCCAGCCGGCTCAGGGTGTCAGGCCGGTGCCGCGGGCCCAACCGATCCATAGCCGAGCCGTGGCCGCGACGGCGGCCGGCGTTGCGGCCACGCGAGTCGCGGGCGACGCGCCTCCCGGAACGCAGCCCGGAGCGGTCCCCGCGGGATCCCAGCCGGTCACCGCGACCGGAGCACCGGCGCCCCCGCTTCCCGCGCCTGCAGGCGCTCCCGCACCGACCGGAGCCCCGGCGCCCACAGGGGCTCCCGCGACCGTCGCAGGTGCGGCGGCTGCCGGCAATCCGGCGGCGCCGGCGGCCACGCCCGGCGCTCCGGCCGAGGCCGGACCCAAGCCGATCCCCTGGCAGAAGCCCGCGACGCCTCCTCCTTCACCGGCGGCCCCGGCCGGAGGGGCCGCCCCCGCACCGGCCACCCCGGCCGCTGCCTCCGCCGCCAATGGCGCTGCCGCTCCTGTCTCGGGACCGGCGACTCCCGAGACCCCCGCTTCACCGGAGGCGGCGGCTCCCGCTGCTGGGGCGCCGCGAGCCCCGGCGCCCCCGGCCGGCGCCGGCCCCGCCGCCGCGGGGGCAGCCGCCGACGCTCCGAAACGGCCCCCGATGCCACCCGCGCCGAGCGCACCCAGGCGCGCCCCGGCGAGCACCGACGCCCGCGCCGCATTGGCCGGTGCGACGGCTGCGGCGGCAGCAGGCGGATCTTCACGTCGTCGCGGCGGCGACGGAGAGCTCACTGCCGAAGAGCGACTGACCCGTCGGGAAAAACGACCGCGCCGGCGGATGCTTCTGATCGGCGCGGGGCTGGTTGTCATCCTGGCGCTGGTCGTGGTGCTTGCCACCCGCAGCAGCGGAGGGTCGAACGACAAGGCCAACACCAGCGCTTCGCAGGGCACCTCGGAAACCCGAACCAGCTCCACCGGCGCGAAAACCACGAGCACCACCAAAAAAGCGACCAAACCGTCGGCCAAAGCGACCCCTCCCGCCGAAACAGCGGTGACGGTCCTCAACGGGACCGAATCGGTCGGTCTGGCGCGGCGGTTCTCGACCGTCCTTCAGCAGAACGGCTACTCCCAGGCGGCAGCCGCATTCGGCAGGCCGCCGGGCGCCAATGAAGCAACAGTCGTCGAGTACGTCAGTGGCCACCAGGCCGACGCCGAAGGGGTGGCGCATTCGCTGGCGGTCAGCCATGTCCAGCCGATCGAACAGGCCGTTGCGGCACTCGCCGGGTCGGCGAAGGTCGTGGTGATCGTCGGCACGGACAAGGCAACGACGCCATAGCCGGCTGGCTCGACATACCCGCTCGCTCGGCGAAGCCCCGCGAGCACGGTCTGACGCACGTCATCGACCGGGGCCTGTCGGTCGCCGAGGTCGATGGCCTGCTCGAGGTCACCGGTCCAAGCGTCGACATCGTGAAGCTCGGATGGGGAACGGCGATCGTCAGCGCCAACCTGAAGCCGAAGCTCGAGCGCTACGCCGCCAACGACATCCCCGTCGTCCTGGGCGGCACGCTCACCGAGATCGCGATTCGCCAGGGGCGGGTAGATGGCCTGATCGCCTGGCTCCGCGAGTTGGGCCTGCGCCACGTCGAGATCTCCGACGGGACGATCGATCTGTCGGCGGAGCTCAAGCGGGAGCTGATCGAAAAGCTCTCCAAGGAGTTCATCGTCTTTGCCGAGGTCGGCAGCAAGGACGTGGAGTTCATCATGCCCCCCTATGTCTGGGTCGAACAGATCGAACGGGACCTCGAGGCCGGGGCGTGGAAGGTGATCGCCGAGGCGCGCGAGTCGGGCACCGCCGGGATCTACCGGGCCAACGGCGAACCGCGGACGGGCCTGATCGATGAGATCGCCCACTCGATCGACACGGAGCGGCTGATCTTCGACGCACCGCTGCAGGCTCAACAGGTCTGGCTGTTGAAGCACTTCGGCACCGAGTGCAGCCTGGGCAACATCGCCCCCGACGATGTCCTCTCGCTGGAGACGCTTCGCCTGGGCCTGCGCTCCGATACGGTCGAGCGCTTCGCGCTGGGCGGCGCGGATTGACCGAAGGCGCCGCGGGGGCGGGGCGCGAGGACTCCTCCGTCCTGTCGCGCGGGGGCCCGGGTGATCCGCTCGGGCGGATCGTCTTCGCGGTGCTCGTGGTCGCCTGCTTCGGCGCCTTCTTCCTGACTCAGCGCCTGAAGCACACTCCGACGGTCGTGCAGACGCCAAGGCTGGCGCCCTACTTCTCCCCCTATCCCGGCGGCCACGTTCCGCTGGAGGCCATCTCCTTCAAGCTCTCAAGCGCAGATCGCGTGACGGTCACGATCATCGATTCGCAGGGGGACAGCGTCGCGACGCTGCTGCGCGAATTCCCGGTCCAGCGCTACAAAACGCTGTCGCTGCGCTGGAACGGCCGCCGGGGAGTCGCTCACGGATACACGGTGAAGCTGAGCGAATCCGGCGCCACCAAACACCTGATCCCCCATCTCCACGGGCCGCTGGCCAAGCCCGGCGAATACCGGGTGCGTGTCAGCTTCCTGCACCATCACGCGGTCAACCTGCCACGGAGCTTCAGGCTGGTGGGCCCGTGAGCCGGCTGGTCGCGCAGCCGGCGACCACCCTTCCGGGGGCCGGGACGCTCGTGGCGGCGGCACTGGGAGCGGCCCTCGTGATCGGCGCCCTCGCCGTCCTGATGCGCCGGCGCGAGGAGGCCCTGCCGCTGCTGGTCGTGCTGGCACTTCCGTTCAGGCTCCCAATTGCAGCCGACGGGAGAACGGTCAACCTCCTGATCCCGCTCTACCTGGTGATCGCCGCCGGGACGATCGCGCGGTTGATCCCCCGGCTGCTCTGGACTCGAGGCGCATCTGACCCGTCCCCGGCGAAGCGGGAGGACCCCGCCGCCCGCTACGTGCCCTGGCTGCTGCTCGCGGCCGTCGTGCTCTACACGATCCAGACCGCCTACTCCGATGACAGGGCCAAGGCGCTCGAGAACATCGCCGTCTTCTATGTCCCGTTCGGCCTCCTGTTCGTGCTTCTGCGCGAAGTCGACTGGACGGCCCGCCTGCTGCGCCGCTGCCTCGGGCTTGCGGTGATTCTGGCTGTCCTGTTCGCCGGCGTGGGCTTCGTCGAGTACGCCCGCAAGAGCCTCTTCCTGAACCCCAAGGTGGTCGAGGCCAACCAGTACGACAACTACTTCCGGGTCAACTCCGTCTTCTTCGACCCGAGTATCTACGGACGCTTTCTGGCGCTGGTGATGGTCGCTGTGACCACCGCCGTCCTGTGGGGCTCACGAAGGACCGTCCAGATCGGGGCGGCCGTGCTGGCCTGGCTGCTCGCCGGACTGGTGACGAGCTTCTCGCAGTCGAGCATTGCCGCGCTCCTTCTGGGCCTGGCGGTGCTGGCGGCATACCGCTGGGACCTGCGCCGGACGCTCTATGTGTCTGTCGCGATCGTGGCGCTTGCGGGCGCGGTCCTGTTGCTGGCGCCGACGAGCCTCCACTTCGGGTTGAAGGGATCGAAAGGCTCGACCTCCAACGCCACCAGCGGTCGTGCCGGCCTGGTCACGGGTGGCCTTGAACTGTTCGCCGAACGGCCCCTGCAGGGATACGGGTCGGGCTCCTTCGAAAAGCAGTACAAAGCCCACGCCGCCACAAGCCGTGCCACCGCCCAGAACGCGACCTCGGCGTCGCACACGATTCCCGTGACCGTGGCGGCCGAGCAGGGGATCCTGGGGCTGGCTCTCTACATCGCGCTGCTCGTGACGGCCCTGCTGGCCCTGTTCACCGGCGCCGGGCGATCGCCGCCGAGAATCGCCGTCGCGGCGGCATTCGCCGCCCTGGTGCTCCACACCTGGACCTATGCGGACTTCCTCGAGGACCCCTTCACGTGGGCCCTCCTGGGCCTCGGCCTGGCGCTCGCGCGGGGCCGCCCGGACCGCGCCGGGCAGTAGCGTCTGGGCGTGCTCGGCTACCTGAAGCGGCTCGTCACGACGGGCGCCGCCTACCAGTTCGGGGACATCCTGGCGAAGGCCCTGGCGCTGCTCACGCTGCCGCTCTACACGCGCCATCTCGCGCCCAGCGCCTACGGCGCCGCCGAAACGCTGCTGACGGCGGTGATCCTCTCGAGCATCCTGCTTCGCGTCGGCGTGGGCGAGGCGTTCGTGCGCTTCTACTTCGATGACGAAGACGAGGAGCGCCGCGCCCGGATCGCCCGCACGGCGACCGCAACGGTCGCCTGGACGACGACGCTGGCCGTGATCATCGCCGCTCCGTTCGCGAGCGATCTCTCCCAGCTGATCCTGGGCTTTCGCGATCCGGAACTGCTGGACTGCGCTCTGCTGGGCCTGTGGGCGTTCACCAACCTGGAGATGGCCTACGCGCAGCTACGAGTCGACGAGCGCTCGCGGACCTATGTGATCGCCTCAGGAGCCAACGTGGGGATGACGGTTGTGTTTACCATCTCGCTGGTCGTCGTCGCCGGCGAGGGCGCCCGCGGCCTGCTGCTGGGCAACTTCGCCGCGTCGGGGATCGTCGTGCTGGGGCTCTGGTGGGTGCTGCGGGGGCGCGTCTCGCTGCGGGTCCGCTTCTCCGACCTGCGATCCATGCTGCGCTTCGGCCTGCCGACCGTCCCGGCCGACGCGAGCGTCTATGCGCTGCAGGTGGCCGATCGCCTCTACCTGTTCCGCAGCTACTCACCCACGGCCGCCGGGCAGTACGCAATCTCGATCAAGTTGGCAACCGTCGTGTTCGTCGCGGTGCGCGGCTTCCAGTACGCCTGGCCTCCCCTTGCCTACTCGGTCGAGAGTGACGAGGAGGCGGGGCGGCTGTACTCGCTTGTCACGACCTACTACGCGCTTGCCACCGGCGTGGTCGTCTGCGGCGTCGCGCTGCTGGGCCGCTGGATGGTTCGCCTGCTCGCCGAACCGCGCTACTTCGACGCCTATAAAGCGCTGCCCTGGCTGGCACTGGGCTGGGCGCTCTACGGGCTCTACCTCGTGTTCGTCGCGATCTCCGGACGAGCCCGGGTCACCTCGCGAAACCTCCCGGCGGCTGCGGCGGGTCTGCTCGTCAACATCAGCCTGCTGCTCCTGCTGGTCCCCGACTCCGGCGCCGGATTGGGGATCGCCGGGGCCGGGCTTGCCCTGTGCGGGGCCTACGCGGCGATGCTCACTGTCATGTATGTCCTCACCCGGCGGCTCTTCGAGGTGGGCTTTGAATGGCGGCGCCTGGCCCAGCTCCTGGCAATCCTCGCGGTCGTGGCCGTCAGCGGAGAGCTGCTGCTACCGAGCGACGGCCTGGCGGGGCTTCTCACTCGGGTGGCCTGGCTTGGCCTGGTGCCGCTGGCTCTCCTTGGCACCCGTTTCTTCCACCCCCACGAGCGCTCCGAGGCAAAGCGCCTGTGGGCGGACGGGCGCCGCCGGGTGGCGGCCTTCCGGGCGGGACACGGCGAAGTCGAGGCCTATGCGGAGGATCCCCTGCGGGACGTCTGAGCTGTCCCGAGCCGTCGCTCAGCCGCGCCGGTTGTACTCGGCGGCCGCCTCGCGCAGGCCCTCCCCGCGCGTCGGCTGGATACTTGCCGTCACGTGGCGCCAATAGCGCCTGGGATTGTGTCCGGGAAGCATCAGCGCGGCGAGGGCCCGCACGGCGTAGCTGAAGGCAGTCAGCCAACGCACCGCCAGAGCCGATGCGGCCGAATGGTGCTTCCTCATGTACAGGTCGCGGTTGCGCGCCATTTCCACGATCCGCCGCTCGGGAACTGCATCGGTCGCCAGCTGCTCGTGGTGGATCGCCGCCGCCCCCGGCACGTAGACGCTGCTCCAGCCCGCCTGCCACAGACGCCAGGCGAAGTCGACCTCATCGGAGTAGACGAAGAAATCCGGGTCGAGCCAGCCGACATGCGCGGCGGCCTCCCGCCGAACGAGCAGCGCGGCCGACTGGCACCAGTCGACGGATCGGGTCCTGCTCCCGCGGCTCTGGACGGTGAGCCGCCGATGGAGGAACAACGCGCCTGCCAGCGCCGTCCCAGTGCCGGGGAAGCGCCAGGCCGAAGCCTGCGGGGTTCGGTCGGGTCGCAGCAGACGGGCTCCCGCGCAGGCGGCGCCGGGACGGTCGCGCAGTGCCTCCCAGAGCGCCAGGGTCGCACCGGCCTGCAGCTCCGAGTCCTCGTTGAGCAGCAGGCAGAAGCGCCCGCGGGCACGCTGCAGCAGCTCGGAGTCGTTGGCCCCCTTCCCGCGGCGTTCGCCCAGCGCGATCGTCTCGTCGACCGCCGGGTGCTCGCGGGCCGCCTCGGCCGATCCGTCGCGGGAGCCGTTGTCCAGCACGAGGACCTCCGTGGCGAAGGGAACGGACGAGCGCTCCCGGCCGATCGCATCGAGTCCCCGTAGCAGCAGATCGCGCTGCGAGGTGTTCACCACGCAGTAGGTGATCTCGATCGTCTGGGGTGTCCCGGGCTCGCTCACCACCCCATTCTCGCCTCAGACGCGCCTATTGTCCGTTGCCGTGCGCGTTCAAGTCGTCGATCCGTCGGCCTTCACGCCCCCCTACGACCACGCGCTCTGCGGCGCACTGGCGCGGGCCGGGGCCGATGTCGAGCTGCATACGAGCCGTTTCGCCTACGGGGCCGTCGCTCCGCCGGAGGGCTACGAGACGCATCAGTCCTTCTACCGCCGGGCAGCCGGGATCAGGGACCCTCGTGCCCGTCGCCTGGCCAAGCTCGTCGAGCACGTGCCCGACATGCTCCGCTACAGACGCACGGCAGCCGGCGCCGACGTGGTCCACTTCCAGTGGCTGACGGTGCAGCATCTCGACGGCCTGCTGCTGCCGGACAGGCCGAGGGTCCTGACGGCGCACGACATCCTTCCGCGCGAGCCGCGACCCGGGCAGCGGGCCGCCCAGCGCCGCCTCTACGGACGCTTCGACGCAATCGTCGTTCACTCCCAGCATGGACGCAGAAGGCTGACCGATGAGCTTGGAGTCGATCCCTCGCTCGTCCACGTGATCCCGCACGGCGTCCTCGAGCATCTCGCCGCCCCGGGCCCCGGTCCCGATTGGGCGCCGGGGGCGCCCTTCGAGACGGACAAGCCGGTAGTGCTGTGCTTCGGGTTGATGCGCCCCTACAAGGGGATCGACCTCCTGCTGGAGGCCTGGCGGGGGATCGAGGACGCCGAGCTGTGGATAGCCGGGATGCCCCGCATGGACATCTCGGAGCTGCTTGCAGCCGCTCCGCCGGGCGTTCGCTTCGTGCCTCGTTTCATAGATGACGACGAGCTTCCGGCCTACTTCAAGCGAGCGGATCTCGTGGTGCTGCCCTATCGGGAGATCGACCAGTCGGGTGTGCTGTTCACGGCCCTGGCCTTCGCCAAGCCGCTGCTCCTGAGCGATGTCGGCGGCTTCGGAGAGGTGGCTCGAACGGGAGCCGCCCGGACATTCCCCGCGGGAGACGCCCGGGCCCTTCATCAGGCGATGCTCGAGCTGCTGGCCGACCGTGGGGCACTGACCGAGATGTCCAGCCGCGCCCGGGAGGCCGCCGAGGGCGAGTACTCATGGGATGAGATCGGCCGGCGGACGCTGGAGCTCTACGGCGGGCTGATCGGTGCCCGCGGCCAGGAGCCGCCGCGATGACCGCCCTGGAGATCCTGTTCTGGCTCTCGCTGGCCCTGATCGTCTGGACCCAGCTCGGCTATGCCGTCGCGCTCGCGGTCCTCGCGAGGTTCCGCCGGGCGCCCTCGCGCCAGGGCTCCGGCTCCGAGCTCCCCCGCCTGACGCTGATCGTCGCGGCCCACGACGAGGAGCTGGTGATCGGGGCGAAGGTCGTCAATGCCCTGGCTCTCGACTACCCCCGGGAGCTGATCGAGGTGATCGTCGCCTGCGATGGATGCTCGGACGGGACGGCTCAGCGTGCGCGGGAGGCCGGCGCGGACCTCGTCCTAGAGCTTCCCAGGGGCGGCAAGATCCGCGCCCAGGACGCGGCCGTCCAACGCGCCGCGGGCGATGTCCTGGCCTTCTCGGACGCCAACTCGCTCTGGGAGCCCTCCGCCGCCAGGGAGCTGGTGGGAGCGTTCGGCGATCCCCAGGTCGGCTACGCCTGCGGTCAGGTGCGCTTCATCCAGGGCGCCTCGGGCCGCGAGGGCAGCAACCAGGAGGGCGTCTACTGGCGCTACGAGATGGCGATCCGCGGCTGGGAGTCTCGTCTCTCCTCGATCACGGCCGGCAACGGCGCGATCTACGCCACCAGGAAGGACTCCTATCTGGTGGTCGACCCGATCATGGGCCACGATCTGTCGCTGCCCTTCAACATGGTCAAGCGGGGCCTGCGGGCCGTCTACGTCCCCGGGGCGCGTGCCAGCGAGAAGATGGTGCCCAGCCTGGGTGGGGAGTTCGCCCGCAAGCGGCGGATGATGAGCCACACCTGGCCGATCCTGCTGCGCGGGGGCATGCTCTCCCCGCGCGGCTACCCGCCGGGATACGCGGTGATGATCCTCTCCCACCGCCTGCTGCGATACGCCTCGCCGGGGCTCCATCTGCTGGCACTGGCGAGCAACGTGGCGATCCTCGCGCTCGGGGCGGGACCGGCGCAGTGGCTTTACGCGCTGACCCTCACAGCCCAGCTGGGGCTGCTTCTCGCGGCGATGCTGGCCGGGCCGCTGCGGCTCCGCCCGCTGTTGCTGGCTCGCTACTACGTGCTGACCACGGCCTCGCCGGCGGCAGGGCTGTGGGATTGGCTTCGCCACGGGACGGAGGCCTCCTGGGAGGCGGCCGAGGGAACCCGCTGAACGGCCACCAGCCGGCGCTGCGAGAATCCGCCGTAGTGCTCCGCAGGGCTCTCGACATCGTCGTATCGGCAGCGGGCCTCGTTCTCGCCGCACCGTTGATGGCCGTCGCGATCGTGGCGATCCGCCTCGAGGGACCCGGCCCGGCGCTGTTCCGCCAGATCCGAGCCGGACGGGATGGCCGGCCCTTCGAGATGCTCAAACTTCGCACGATGGTCAAGGACGCGGAAAACACCGGAGCGGGCCTCGCCGTGAACGTCGGGGATGCCCGGATCACCCGGGTGGGGGCGCTCCTGCGGCGCACATCGCTGGACGAGCTTCCGAACCTGATCAACGTGCTGCGCGGGGAGATGTCGCTGATCGGCCCTCGTCCGACGCTGCCCTCCCAGGTGGCCCGGTACACCGAGCGCCAGCGCGGACGCCTGGCGATCCGTCCCGGGATCACCGGCTGGGCCCAGGTCAACGGCCGCGCCTCCCTGCCGTGGCCCGAGCGGATCGAGCTGGACCTGTACTACATCGAACACCGCTCCCCCAGGATGGACATGCAGATACTGGCCAGGACGGCCTCGCTGGTCCTTGGAGGCTCAGGCCTCTACAAGGGGCAGACCGGCGGTTGGCAGGGGGAGCAGTGAGCACCTCCCTCCCAGAGCGCCCGGCGATCCTGCTGACGGCGGTCGGCAAGCGCTACGACATCGTCTCGTGCTTCGCCCGCCTGACCAGGACGGTCGTCGCTGAGCCGTCGGCGCTGGCCCCGGCTCAATACGCCGCCCACGTGCGGGCCAAGGTCCCCAGGATGGACGACCCGGGATATGTGGCTGCTCTCCAGGCCCTCTGCGCGGAGCACGGAGTCGGCGCGGTCCTGCCGCTGACGGATCTCGACATCGAAATCCTGGCGACGGCCCGAGAGCAGGGGGAGCTTCCCGCGATGGTGCCCTCCTCTGCGGTGGCGCGAGCGACCTACGACAAGTACGAGACCCACCTCCTGCTGGAGTCCCACGGCCTGCCGTCTCCCCCGACGGTGCTGCCGGAGGAGGATCTCGAGAACCTCGAATATCCCGTCATGGTCAAGCCCCGGCGCGGATCGGGAGCGCGCTCGATCCATTTCGCCCGCGACCCCGCTCAGGCGGCCTTCTTCATCGACTACGTCCATGAGCCGACGATGGTCCAGCGAGCGATGAACGGCCCGGAGATCTCGATCGACTGCCTGAGCGATCTGGAGGGGCGCTGCCTGAACGCGATCCCCCGGACGATGCTTGAGTCACGCGGCGGAGAGTCGATCAAGGGCCAGGTGATCCACGATCAGGAGATGATCGACCTGGGCCGCCGGGTCGTCGAGACGCTGGGGGTCCGCGGCCCGGCCACGGTCCAGGTCTTCCGCGACCCCGATGTGGGGCTGGGGATCACCGATGTGAACACCCGCTTCGGCGGTGCCTTCCCGGCGCCCGTCTATGCGGCGCTGCCGGGACGCACCTATCCCGAGCTGATCGTCGCGATGGCCGCCGGCGAGACGGTCGAGCCCCATGTCGGAGAGTTCCGCTCGGGGATGACATTCACCCGCTACTACTGGCAGCTCGAGCTCGACGAGGCCCTGAACCCCACCGGCCGGGACATCGTCCCCGGGGGCCCTCCCCCGCCACGCTGAGCGTGCAGGGCGATCTGCCAACTGCGTTCCGGTGCTGTTCGTGGGGCTAGAATCCACCAGGTGAGCGCTCTGATCACCGACGGCCAGCCGGCCGAGACGAAGCAGTCCGAGCCCGAGCCGCCGGAGAGCGCCAACGGCGCCGCGCCCGGGGCAGCCGAGGCACCGGCCCCCGCCGGTGGACCGGTCTGCTCCAACTGCGGGCATGCGATGGCCCCCGAGCAGGACTGGTGCCTGAACTGCGGCGCAGCCGCCCGCGGGAGCGTCGGAGGAGCGGGCTGGCGCTCTGCGGCAGGGATCGCGGCGATCACGATCGCCCTGGTGCTGGGAGCCGCCGCGGCCGGCGTCGCGGCCCTCACCAAGAAGAGCCCCGCGACCCCCGTCACGACGACAACGGTCGCTCAGGCGCCGCCGCCCGCGACGAGCACCCCGGGAGTCACAACCCCGAGCACTCCCACCACGAGTGTCCCGGCGGTCACGACCCCGCCGAAGATCCCGCTGCAGGCCGTGACGCCGCCGCCGGCCACCACACCGCCGGCCACCACCCCCACGACGACCCCGGCAGAAACCAAAGCCAAAGAAGAAGCCGGCAAAACGGGCGGCTCAGGCGGCGAAAAGAAAGAACCTGAACCGATCCTCCTGGACACGAACGCGGCCCAGACCTACAACCCCTACGCCTACCCGGCCGACACCTTCGGCGACCCGAGCCTGGCGATCGACGGGGACAAGTCGACCGGCTGGACGGCCCAGGTCAACCCGGCCACGGCCCCCCGTATGGCGGAGGGCCTGCTGATCGATCTGAAGACCGCCCAGAAGCTCTCGGCGGTCAAGATCATCACCACGACCCCAGGAATGATCGTCCAGGTCTACGGAGCCAACGGCCACACGGTTCCCTCGTCGATCACCGACAAGGCATGGGTGACCCTGAGTCACTCGCTGACGATCAAGAAAAAGCACTCGCGGATCGGCCTGCGGAACAAGAGGAAGTCCTACCGCTTCGTGACGCTCTGGATCAGCCGTGCTCCCGCCTCGGCCGTCGGCACCCCGGAAGCTCCGGGCCGCGTCACGGTCAACGAACTGGAACTGCTGCCCGCCGAATAGACCGGCGGGCCGGCGGCCCGCTCAGCCGCGGGCGCCTGCGGCGGCGCGTTTCCGCGGCCTGCGCGCCGGTGCTTTGGCGGCCGGCTTCTTGGTGCTCCGCGCGCTGCGGCGGCTCTTCCAGACCTCGTCGAGGAAGTCGGCGATCTCGCCGGTCAGGCGCTCGGGGCGCATCCGCAGCTCTACCAGCGAGTCGGCTTCGAGCAGCTGGGCGTTGGGCATCTCCTTGGCCAGCATGCCGGCGTCTGAGAACGGGTGGACGGGGTCCCGCATGTGGCCCAGGATCAGCGCCGGGGTGGTGAACGTCTTGCGCTCGTCGCGTGGCGGGGCGATGCGCCCGAAGAACAGGCCCTGAAGCAGGGCGCCCCCCGGGCCGGGTTCCTGGCGGAAGACGTCCAGCATGACGTTCGAGTAGTGCGGCAGGAGGTTTCGGGGAATCGCCCTGGCCCCCCGGGCGACGACCTTCATGATCGACTCACCGAACGTCAGTGCCACCAGCAGCGGGGTGAAGGCCAGCGCGCTGCCCAGCAGGCCGTTGTCGAGGACGGGCATCTCGATCACCAGGCCACGCAGGCGCTCGGGATGAGCCGAGGCGACCTCCAGGGCCGCGTTGGCACCCAGAGAGGTGCCCATGACGACTGCCTGCTCAATCTCCAGATGGTCCAACAGAGCGACGATCTGACGGCCGTAGGTGGCCATCGAGTAGCGCCACATGTCACGCGGGCGATCCGATGAGCCGTGGCCCAGAAGGTCCAGGGTGATAACCCGGTTGCCTCGCGCCGCGAGATCTTCGGCCAGTGGGCGATGCATCTCCTGGGAGAGCATCAGGCCGTGCAGCAGGATCAGGGGCCGATCGGATCCCGAGCGGCTCGGCGCGGTGCGCCCGCGGGTGCCCGAACCGGTTACCGCGGCGGGTCCGCCGCCGAACTCGGTGTACGCCAGGCGCTGCCCCTCGACCTTGAAGAACGGCATGTCTGCACCCTACTACCCGGGGAGCGCCGGCCGGCCCTGCGCGGTAGCGTTGCATCCGAGGAATCGCCCCAAGACCAGGAGGAACATTGATGGCCAAGCAGCCCCGCATCCTCGCCGGAGACACAGCGGCGATCACCGGCGCAGCGCGCGGTATCGGGCGCGCCACCGCGGAAGCCTTCCTGGCCCACGGAATGAAGGTGGCGATCGGCGATGTCGACCTGCCGGCCGCCCAGAAGACGGCCTCGGAGCTCGGCCCGTCGGCGATCGCCCTGCCCCTGGACGTGACCGACCGCGATTCCTACGCGGCCTTCCTGGACGGCGCCGAGGAGCGCTTCGGCCCGCTGGACGTGCTGGTCAACAACGCCGGGATCATGCAGGTGGGCCGCTTCATCGACGAGGACGATCTGACGGCCCGGCGGATGGTGGACATCAACATCCACGGCGTGATCCTGGGGATGAAGCTGGCGCTCGCCCGGATGATCCCCCGCGACCGGGGCCACATCGTGAACATCTCCTCCCAGGCCGGGAAGTTCGGCGCCCCCGGTGGAGCGACCTACTCGGCCACCAAGCACGCCGTCGTCGGGCTGACCGAGGCGATCCGGGGCGAGCTGCGCCTGATGGGTGCCCATATCGACGTCAGCTACGTGATGCCCTTCGTCGTCAACACCGAGCTGGGCTCGGGCTTGGGCGAGGCGCGTGGCATGAGCAATCTCGAGCCGAAGGACGTGGCCGAGGCGATCGTCGACGCCCTGCAGCACGGGATCGTCGACGTCTGGGTGCCGAAGTCGGCGAAGCGCACCAACGCCCTCGGCGTGCTGCTCCCGCGCTCGCTGTCGGAGGGCATGTCCCGGGCGATGAAGGCCGACCGTGTCCTCGCGGGAGCCGATCTGAATCGCCGGCGTGAGTACGAGCTGCGGGCCGCCCGTTCGGAGCCGGGTCTGGAACCGACTCCGGAGCCGGCGCAGATCGCACCGGGCCCCGAGGAGGAGTAGGGGGCTCAGGCCTTCAGGCCGTAAGCCACTCGGCGATCAGCTGCCCTATGAGCGGGCCCTGGTCCTCCTGCAGGAAATGCCCGGCCTCGGGGATCATCCGGGGCGCATCGAGCCCGATCGACTCGGCGAACCGCTCTCCCACGGAGAAGGGGATCACGGGGTCGGAATCGGCCCAGAGCATCAGGGTGGGGCGCTCATCAGCGGCCAGGGCCTCGAGGACGCGCTGGCCGGCCTCTGCTCCGGGCGCCTCGGGGGTCTGGGGGATCAGCAGCGGAAAGGCCCGCGCGCCGGCCTTTGAGCCCACCGAGGTGTAGGGGGCGTCGTAGGCGGCGATCACGTCGTCGCCCGGATCGTTCTTGCAGCCCCCTCGCACGAGGAATCCGACCGGCAGGTCCTCGGTCCTCTCGACGAAGTCCCTGAACATCATCCAGGCGTCGCTCATGCGCTGATGCCCCGTGAACAGGCCCGTGTCGAGGATCACGATCCTGTCGAAGCGCTCGCGGTGCTCGACGGCCAGACGCAGGCCGATCGGGCCGCCCCAGTCGTGGACGACCGCGGTGGCGCCCTGCAGGTCGAGTTCCTCAAGCAGCGAGCCCGCGAGGGCGGCGTGGCGGTCATAGGTGTAGAAGCCGATGTCGGTGGGCTTGTCGGAGCGTCCGAAGCCTGCGAGATCAGGGGCGATGCAGCGGAACCCGGCGTCCCTGACGGCCGGGATCACCTTGCGCCAGAGGTAGGACCAGGTCGGCTCTCCGTGGAAGAAGACGACCGGTTTGCCCTCGCCCTCGTCGAGGTGGGCCAGCCGTATCCCCTCGACCTCGCGGTAGACGGACTCGAAGGGAAAGTCGGGGAGCCCTTCCAACGCCTCGTCGGGCGTTCTGATCACCTCGGCCATCGCGCCGCGGAGCATACCCGGCGGCTCATCGGCTAGTCTCGCGCCCGATGCACACCTTCGCCCTCAAGCTCGGCCTGGTCCTTGCCGCCGAGAAGAGCAAGACCCCGTTCTACATTGCGGGCGGACTCCTGGTCGCCTGGGCCCTGTTCATCTCGCTGGGAGTGGGGATGCGCAAACCCGACTTCCCCTCCTCGCTGGGCCAGCAGCGGGCGGTCATGGCAATCAGCGCCGTACTCGTCGTGATCACCGTCTCGATGGCCGTCGTCGTATCGGGCGGCGACTCGGGTTCCACGGCCACGGCCTCCAAGCCCGCCGCCAGCGCCGAAACGACGCCCTCCGCTCCGGCCGAAACACCAGCGGCGACCTCGAGCGCACCGACCGCCACGACCGGAACGCCCGCGCCGCCATCCTCGCCCGCGGCCGCCAAAGTCCTCGCGCTCGAAGCGAACTCGCAGGGTCAGCTGAGCTACAACACGACGAAACTCAGCGCCAAGGCCGGGGTCGTGACGATCGAACTGGCCAACTCCTCGCCGATCGAACACAACGTGGCGCTGGCAAAGGGAGAAAAGGCGCTCGGGCAGACGCCGATCTTCACGGGCGGCAAGAAGAAGCTGACCCTCAAACTGGCGCCCGGCACCTACACCTTCTACTGCACCGTCCCGGGCCATCGCCAGGCCGGCATGGAAGGCATCCTGACGGTCACGTCATGAAGCTCTACATCTGTTGGGGGACGTTCCCCACACCCCGCCCCGGCGGACATCCCTGCGCAAACGCCTACCACGCCCTGAAGGACGCGGGCTACGAGCCCGAGGTGATCAAGTCCTACGGCCTGGCGCCGCTGCCGGGCGTGTTCAACCAGACCAAGGGTCGCCGCGAGGTGCAGGAGCTGACGGGCAACCGCTGGGTGCCGACCCTGACGCTTGACGACGGCACGGTGATCGACGGCTCGGGCGAGATCGTCGACTGGGCCCGCGCCAACCCGGCGTAGCTCTGGCAGCGGCCGGGGTCGTGTCCTGAGAGCCGGCGCGCGACGAACTCGTCGTCGTCCGCGTCCGCGTGCGAGGCGACCCGGCTGAGAGCGAGCACCAGCACCGAGCAGAATGCCATCGCTCCGAGCCCCAGGATGAGGATGATGGTGACCACGTTGATCGACCTCTCGCTGCTCCCCGTGAGCGTCAGGCTCCCATAGGGGACGGACGCCTGACCGACCGCAGAGCGGTGGAGCCGACCGTATCCGTAGATTTCTGCGCGGGGGGGAGGATGTCCTTCCACCGAAGCCCATGAAATTCCAGCGAAGGGAACCCGCAATGGACGTCCTTGCCAGGCTTGACGAGACACGCGCAGAGATCAACGTTCTGGAGCACCCGTTCTACGAGCGCTGGGTCGCGGGGGGCTTGAGCCCCCGGGATCTGGCCCGCTACTCGGCCCAGTACCGCTGGGCCGTCGTCGCCCTCGCCGACGCCTCCACGGCCGCCGCCGAGGCAGCCGGCCCGGAGCACGCCGAGGGTCTGCGCCGGCACGCCGAGGAGGAGCGCTCCCACGTCGCCCTGTGGGACGGCTTCGCGGCCGCCTGCGAGCGCAGCGGCGGCTCGGCGTCCAGCGACGACGCTGCGACCCCCGGAACGGAGGCGTGCGTCGAGACGTGGAAGGCCGGAGGGGACCTGCTCGAGAAGCTGGCCGTCCTCTACGCGATCGAGGCCTCCCAGCCGGAGATCTCGCGGACCAAGCTCGAGGGGCTCCGTGAGCACTACCCCTACATCGCGGAGGGTCCGGCGACCGAGTACTTCAGCCTGCATCAGGAGCTCGACGTCGAGCATGCCGCCTCGGCCGGGAAGCTGATCGATGAGCTGATGGCCGCCTGCCCGGAGCCGGAGGCTCAGGCCGAGCGGATGGTCGGTCGCGCCCGAGCGGCCCTGCGCGGCAACTGGGAGCTGCTGGACAGCGTCGAGGCTGAAGCCTGACGCTCAGGCGCCTCGTCCGCCGGACAGGCGCCAGGCGAACAGGACGGCGGCCACCGAGGTCGCAAGGTTGAGGCTCGAGACCCCTGGGCGCATGGGGATGCTGATGCGTGCGTCGGCCCGTTCGAGAAGCTCGTCGCTGAGGCCGTGGCGCTCGGTTCCGAAGGCCAGGATGGCCTCGGGGTCGAGCGTCGCCGGGTCGAGGCCCTGCCCGTCCGGGTCCAGCGCCAGGATCGGCCGCTCGAGTCCGGCGAGCTCGTTCAGGCTCCCCACCCGGGCGACCGGCAGGGCGTAGTGCAGGCCCGCGGCGCCGCGAAGCGCATCGGGGCTCCAGGGGTCGTGGCTCCCGGTCGTGAGGACCCCGGCCGCAGCTGCGCCGGCGGCAACCCGGACGCAGGCGCCCATGTTGCCGAGGTCGCGAGGATCCTCCAAGAGAACGATCGGAGCTCCTGTGTGCGTCCCGAGCAGGGCGCCGACGTCGACGGCTCGCCGGGGCGCCAGGGCCATGACCCCGGTGGTGGGGGCGATCGGGGCGAGCTGCTCGAAGATCTCATCCGGCACCTCCCGCGCCGTTGCGGCCAGCTGCTCTGAGAGCTCCGGCGCCAGCTGTCCCGCCAGGCGCTCCAGCTCCGCGGCGTCCCTTGTCACGAGCAGTTCCAGCTCGGCGCCGAAGCGCAGGGCGTGCTTGACCGGGTGGAAGCCTTCGAGCACCGCAAGCCCCGGATCGCGTCGCGCACGGCCGAAGCGCGGGATTAGCGATCCCTCTCGCACGGGGCCGATGATCGCATGTGCGGCCTTCGCTAGCCTGTGGCCCGACCGCATGAAGCTTGAGGGCATCCACCACATCTCAGCGATAACGGGCGACGCGGCAGGCAATGTCGCCTTCTACACGGGCGTCCTGGGGATGCGGATGGTCAAGCGCACCGTCAACCAGGACGAACCGGCCGTCTACCACCTCTTCTACGGGGACGAGGACGGCTCGCCGGGGATGGACCTGACGTTCTTCGAGTACCCCGGGGCCGCTCCGGGAATTGCAGGTGCGGGCATGGTCCATCGGATCGTCTGGCGTGTCGCCTCGATCGAGGCGCTTGAGTTCTGGCGCGAGCGTCTGAGCTCCTTCGGCGTGGACGGCGACCTGAAAGGCCAGAGCCTGCTCTTCCGCGACCCGGAGGGCCTGGAACACGAGCTGCTCGTCTCGGACAGCCCCGACAGGCCCCTGAATGCTGCTTCGCCGGAGATCCCGGCCGAGCATGCCCTGCAGGGGTTCGACGGCGTTCGGGCCTACAGCAACGATCCGATCCGCAGCCAGCGGCTGCTGTCGGAGACGCTCGGCTTCACCCGCGGGGAGGGGGAGAGCTGGGAGGTGCGGGGGGAGGAGCGCGGCAGCATCTACGCCTATGACCCCGCCCCGCCCGAGATCAACCGGCGCCAGGGAGCCGGCTCGGTTCACCACGTCGCGTTCGCCGCGCGGATGGATGAGATCGAGGACTGGCGCAAGCTGATCGCCGAGGCCGGCGCGCGCCCGACGCCCGTCGTCGAGCGCTTCTACTTCAAATCGGTCTACTTCCTCGAGCCGAGCGGCGTGCTGTTCGAGATCGCCACGATGGGACCGGGGTTCGCCGTGGATGAGGACGAGGCCCATCTGGGTGAGAGGCTCTCGCTGCCGCCCCCGTTCGAGCCGCTGCGGGAGCAGCTCGAGCAGACGCTGGGGCCGCTCCCATACCCGCCCGCCTGGCGCCTGACGGCCTCCTGAGCCGCCCGCCGGGGCGTCCCGTCGTTTAACCGGCGGGCCAGATGGGCCTTGCCGAGCTCAGGTCGAGCCGTCAGAACCCGATACATGGGTCATGCACGGTCAGGACGATCGCGGAATCGTCGATCAATCCGCCCTGCGGATGCGGGAGGCGACGTTCGCTGCGGGCGTCTGGCTGACCTATGCCGTCTGCGGCTCGAGCGGCGTCTACATCATCCTCACCTGGGGGCGGGAGAACCGCACCCTGATCGCGGTTCTGTTCGGGACGGGCCTGATTGCGGCGGCCGTCGTCTCGCAGCTCCCGCGGGCCAAGATCGTCCGCAGCCGCTACCGGGAGGCCTTCTTCTTCGGCTGGAGCATGCTGGACCTCGGCCTGATCGTGGCCGTGACCCTCGCCGACGGCGGCACCGGCAGCCCCTTGGCGCTGGTCTTCTTCATCCCGGTGGTCTTTGCCGCGATGTCCTATCCGCTGACCTCGGTGGCCGCCGTAGCCGGCCTCTCCGTCGCCGCCTATCTGGGCCTGGCCGTCACGGTCGGCGGAGCGTCCTGGGGCTATCAGGGGATGTTCGTCGTGATGTTGGCCTGCACGGGCGCCATGAGCGCATGGCAGGCACGGAACCACGGTCGCCAGCACAACGCGCTGATGGAGGTCTCGCGGGCCGACCCGCTGACGGGCTGCCTCAACCGCCGCGGCTTCGAGGAGCGCGCCGTCGCTGAGATCTCGGCCGCCACGCGGCGGGCACATCAGGGCGCGGTCCTGCTGCTCGACGTGGACCACTTCAAGGAGGTGAACGACCGCTACGGGCACGGGGCAGGGGATGAGCTGCTGCGCTGGGTCGTACGGACACTGCGCTCGACGATCCGTCCCAGCGACGCGATTGGGCGCATCGGGGGAGATGAGTTCGCCGTCTTGTTTGCAGACATCGAGCCCGCCCAGGCGCTTGAGACGGCTGCGCGGATGAGCACCGCCCTGAGCCGCCGGGCGCCCTGCTCGATCGGCGTCGCAAGCTTCCCGATGGACGGGGTGGGCCTCGAGGAGCTGATGCGCGAGGCCGACGGCCGGCTCTACGCCTCGCGCCATGGCCGCCCCGATCGCACCAGCGCCAACGAGCGGCTCAGCTGGGCCACCACGCTCGCTCACGCGGTGGATGTGCGGATGAACGCCGAACACGAACACTCCCGGGCGGTGGCCGACCTCGCCGTGGCGATCGCCGCAAGCCTCGGCTGGAAGGAGGAAATGCTGGGGATGCTGAGGATCGCCGCAACCCTCCACGACGTCGGCAAGGTCACGATCCCCGACC
>CAZFGJ010000001.1:0-60416 GCA_964518445.1 uncultured Solirubrobacteraceae bacterium | reverse complement strand
AAGCTGATCTGCTCGGCGGGCATCGCTCCCCGCGAGCCGTAGGCCGGCGAGATGGCCGGCGCTGCGAGCGCCCCGGGGGAAGGGAGGAGCAGGGCCATGACCCCAGCGAGCAGGACCGCCGATGCCGGGCTTCTCAGGGTGCGCACAGGAATCTGGACACGGCGGGAGGCTCCGAAGTTGCTAGGCCGGCCGCCCGGCCGGGCGGCCTAGAAGACGGGGGTCTCGGCGTAGTCGCCGAAGACCTGCTGCAGGGACTCGATGATCTCGCCCTCGCTGGCGTGCGCGCGGGCGCACTCCAGGAGCGGCTCCATCAGGTTTCGATCGTCGTGGGCCGCATCCTCCCTGAGCGCGGCCAGCGTCCGCTCCACGGCAGCGCCGTCCCGTTTGGCACGGACGGCCTGAAGACGGCCGACCTGCTTGCCTTCGAGGGCGGGGTCGACGCGCAGCGTGGGGATCGGCACTTCGTCGGTGGCGAGGTGGCTGTTGACACCCACGACGATCCGCTCGGCCGCGTCGATTTCCTGCTGCAGGGCGAAGGAGGCGTCTGCGATCTCGCGCTGGGGGTAGTTGACCTTCACGGCCTGGACCATCCCGCCCAGTTCGTCGATCTTCGAGAAGTACTCGTAGGCCCGCGCCTCCATCTCGTCGGTCAGGGCCTCCACGAAGTAGGACCCGCCGAGCGGGTCGGGCGTGTTGGTCACGCCGGTCTCGTGGGCGATCATCTGCTGCGTCCGAAGGGCGATCGTGACGGCCTCCTCGGTGGGCAGGGCCAGGGCCTCGTCGTAGGAGTTGGTGTGCAGCGACTGGGTGCCTCCCAGCACGGCGGCCAGCGCCTCGATTGCGGTCCGGACGATGTTGTTCAGAGGCTGCTGGGCGGTCAGGCTGACACCGGCCGTCTGGGTGTGGAAGCGCATCTGCCACGAGCGGGGGTTCTTGGCACCGAAGGTCTCGCGCATCTCCCGGGCCCAGATGCGGCGGGCGGCGCGGTACTTGGCGATCTCCTCGAAGAAGTCGATCTGGGCGTTGAAGAAGAAGGACAGGCGGGGCGCGAAGTCATCGACGTCAAGGCCCCGTTCGACGGCCTGCTCGACGTAGGTCAGTCCATCCTTCAGCGTGAAGGCCAGCTCCTGCTGGGCCGTCGATCCGGCCTCGCGGATGTGGTAGCCGGAGATCGAGATGGGGTGCCAGCGGGGCATCCGCTGCGAGCACCACTCGATCATGTCCCCGCACAGGCGCATGGCCGGGTCGATCGGGAAGCACCACTCCTTCTGGGCGATGTACTCCTTGAGGATGTCCGCCTGAATCGTTCCGGCGAGGCGCTCGGGCCCGGCGGGATGAACGGGGTCGGACTCGGCGGCGGCGACGTAGAAGGCCAGCATGATCGCGGCGGGCGCGTTGATGGTCATCGAGACGGAGACCTCGCCGAGGTCGATCCCGCCGAAGAGCGTCTGCATGTCATCGAGGGTGTCCACCGCGACGCCCTCGCGGCCGACCTCGCCGAGCGAGCGGACATGGTCGGAGTCGTGGCCCATCAGCGAGGGCATGTCGAAGGCGGTCGAGAGGCCCGTCTGGCCATGGTCGAGGAGGTAGTGGAAACGCTCGTTGGTCTCCTCGCTGGTGCCGAAGCCGGCGAACTGGCGCATCGTCCACAGACGGCCGCGGTACATCGTCTCGTGAATCCCCCTGGTGTAGGGGTAGGAGCCGGGCGTGCCGACGGGGTCCTCGTCGGTGCCGATGCCCGCGGGCAGATCCTCAGGGCCGTAGAGCGGGCGGATCGGTTCGCCGGAGAGGGTCTTGAACTGCTCAGCCCCCTGATCCTTCCCGGCGCCCGCGGGCGGCTTTGCGCTGATGGCCATTGCCCATGAATCCTACCCTTAGCGCTAGCCTCGGCCTTCGTGGACGGACGTGAGCTAAGCCGCCTGGTGGGCTCCGAGCATGTCCTCGAGGTGCCCGCCGCCTCGCCCTACTCGCATGACTGGGGCCGGCGCAGAGGCGTCGAGAGCCGTGGGAAGCTGGCGGTCCTTCCCGGCAGCGCCGAGGAGGTCGCGTCGGTGGTGGCCTGGTGCTACGAGCGGGACATCCCGATCGTCCCCCGGGGAGGCGGCACGGGGATGATGGGCGGAGCGGTCGCCACAGAGGGCGGGATCGTGCTGTCCCTGGAGCGGCTGCGGCGGATCCGCGAGCTCGACCCGGGCCTCTGGCGGATCATGCCCGAGGCGGGTGTGAGCACCCGCGACGTTCAGCGCCTGGCGCGCGAGAACGGGCTGATGTTCGCCCCCGATCCCGGGGCCGCGGAGCAGTCGCAGATCGGCGGCAACGTGGCAACCAACGCGGGAGGGCCCCACGCGCTGAAGTACGGAGTCACGGGCTCCTGGGTGGCGGGCATGGAGGTGGTGCTGGCGCCGGGAGAGCTCGTGGAGATCGGCGGCTGGGCGGCCAAGGACGTGGCGGGCTATGACCTGAAGAGCCTGCTGATCGGCTCCGAGGGCACGTTGGGAGTGATCACGGCCGTTCGCCTGCGGCTGCTCCCGGCGCCCGAGGCGGCGCTCGCCCTGCTGGTGTTCATGTCCGGCGTGAGCGAGGGTTGCGAGGCGATCGGGGAGATCCTGGGATCGGGGATGCGCCCGGCGGTGCTGGACTTCCTCGACGGCCCGACCACCGGGATGCTGTCGGCTTCATACCCGGCGGTCGAGCGCCTGCGCGGCCCGGAGGGGACAGCTGTTCCCGAAGGAGCGGGCTTCGCCCTTATCGTCGAGCTGGACGGCAGCGCCGCCGACGTCGCGGCACAGCGGAGCGAGCTGCTGGAGTTGCTGGGAGGAGCGGCGCTGGCGATCGATGAGCCCTCCGATCAAGCCGAGCTGTGGCGGTGGCGGGACGGGGTCAACGGCGTCGTCACGGGCGTTCGCGGAGCGAAGGTCTCGGAGGACGTGGTGTTCCCGGTCGACCGCCTGGCCGAGGGCCTTGAGGGCTTCGAGGCGATCGCGGCCCGGCATGACCTTCGGTCCTGCGCCTGGGGGCACGGAGGCGAGGGGAACGTCCATGCGACCGTTCTGGTGGACCCCGCCGACGAGGCGGAGCTCGACCGCGCAGCGGCCGTGGGGGATGCGCTGTTCGAGCTGGTGGTGAAGCTCGGCGGGTCGGTCGCGGGGGAGCACGGAGTGGGCCTTTTGAAGGGCGGCCGGCTGGAGGGCCAGTGGCCCGAGGCGACGGTCGAGTTGCATGAAGCGATCAAACGAATGTTCGACCCCAAGGGCCTGCTCAACCCGGGCAAGAAGCTGGCGCGCTACTCTGCCCCGCGCCGATGACAACGTCCCGAAAGGAACTTCCTAGATGAACAAGTCCCAGCTGATCGATGCGGTCGCAGCCGACAGCGGTCTCTCCAAAGCAGACACGAGTCGTGCGATCGAGTCGCTCCTTGACACGGTCACGAAGACCCTGAAAAAAGGAGACGAGGTCGCGATCACGGGCTTCGGCAAGTTCTCGGTCGTCAAAAGGGCAGCTCGCCAGGGCGTCAACCCCCGGACGGGTGAGCGCGTGAAAATCAAAGCCTCCAAGGCCCCGAAGTTCTCGGCCGGCGCAGGCTTGAAGAACGCGATCAGCCCGAAGAAAAAGTAGTCAGACTTACCGCATGACCCTGGTTGGCGAGCTGGAGCTCCCCGCGTTCGATTACACGGACGTGTCGTTGCGCGGGGAGCGGTTCCATGAGGCGATGGCCGAGGTGCGGGCGCAGGGCTGGCTCGCCTCGGCGCCGTTCGGCTTCATGGTCCTCGACCGCGAGGCCGGCGAGTTCTTTCTGAGGACCCGCTCGGCGATCTTCCCGGGGATGAAGATCGCCGAAATCTTCGGCGTGACGGAGGGGCCGCTCTACGAGCAGATGCGGCGCAACATCCTGCACGTCAACGGCCCCGACCACTCCCGCCTGCGGAGCCTTGTCAACCCGTCCCTCTCCCCACGGGCGGTCGAGCGCTACCGCCCGACGATGAGGGGCTTCCTGGAGGGCCTGCTCAAGGACGTGCGCGCCTCGGCCCCGGCGGGCGCCTCGAGCATCAGCTGCGATTTCGTCGAGGCCTTCGCCAAGCCCTACCCCTCGCAGGTGATCGCCTCGGTGATGGGGGCGCCCCTGTCAGATGCGCCGCGGCTGCATCACTGGTCCAACTGGATCCAGAAGCAGTTCGACGCGGGCAGCATGGCCACCGAGAAGGAGAAGATCGAGGAGGCCGTCGAGGAGTTCTATGTGTACGCCGGCGAGCTGGTGGCCGACCGCCGCCGCAACCCCGGGGACGATCTCGTCTCGATGCTGGTGGCGACCGAAGAGGAGGGCGACCGCCTCTCCGACGTGGAGTGCATCAACCTTGTCTTCAACATCCTGGCGGGAGGGGTCGACACAACCCAGAGCCAGATGGCCCATGCGGTCCGGCTGCTGGCCGAAAACCCCGATCAGTGGGAGGCCCTGACAGCCGACCCGGGCCTTGCGGATGCGGCCGTCGAGGAGTCGCTTCGCTACGAGCCGATCACGCCCTTCACGGCGAGGATCATGACCGAGGAGATCGTCTACCGGGACGTGACCTTCCCGGTGGACACGGTCGTGATGGTCTGCGCCTTCACGGGCAACCGCGATCTGGAGGACGACCCGGGGGACGTGGAGAGCTTTGACATCAGGGTCAAGCGGGGCAAGGGCCGTCCGCTGACCTTCGGGGCGGGAGTCCACTACTGCATGGGGGCGAACCTGGCGAAGCTGGAGATGCAGGAGGGCCTTGACTTCCTCTCGCAGAACCTGAGCGGCCTCGAGCTGGACGGTGAGCCGGAGTTCGGCACCGTCTCGGGCATCTACGGCCTGGAGCGCCTGCCGATCCGCTTCTCGGCCTGAGCCGGCCCGCAGGCAACCGGCGGAGAGCTCTTCACAAATCCTTATCCTGCTTGAAGGCGGAGATGCGCACCGCGGTTCGAAAGTGCGTGTTACGGGAATGTCGGTATCGGCGGCCGGCAGGTTTCTGTGAATGGGTGAGTTCGACGAAGGGCAGAGATGGGTCAGATTGCCGTGTGGAGTCGCAGGGCCCTTGGCTGCCTCGTGGGCGCGCTCCTGGCCGTCCCCCTCATGGCAGCTGCTGCCCAGGCCGCTCCGGCCGTCGCCGTCTCGCCGCTGAACGGCACGCCTGACGCCTCGCCCTACACGCAGATCAGCTTCCTGGGAGTGGCGGCCGCCGAAATCACGAAGGTCTCGGTCGTGGGCTCATCGACCGGGTCGCACAGCGGGAGCCTGAAGAGCTACGTCAGCGCCACGGGAGCCAGCTTCCTGCCGACCCACCAGTTCGCTCAGGGGGAGAGCGTGACGGCCAGCGCGACGGTTGGCCCCAAGGGCCACACGAGCACCGTGAAGACGACCTTCACGGTGGCAAGGCTTGCTCCCTACAGCGAACCGCAATCGAGCCAGCCGCACCTGACGCGGCCGGGCCTGGTCCAGAAATTTCACTCCTCGCCGAGCCTCGAACCGCCCTCCATCTTCGTGACAGCCGACTCCGACTCGGCCGCCCAGGGGGACATCTTCCTTACGCCCTCGAGCGGATACGGCCAGCGGGGGGCCATGATCATGGACCGTCATGGACGGCTGATCTGGTTCCATCCGGCGCCGAAGGGCCAGACAGCGGCCGACCTGCAGGTCGAGAGCTATCAGGGACAGCCGGTGCTGGTGTGGTGGCAGGGTCACGTGGCCACCGGTCTGGGTGTCGGCTTCGGGCGGGTGGCGGTCTACTCGACGAGCTACAAGCCGGTCGCGACGATCGGCGCCGGGAACGGCTACCAGGCAGACCTCCACGAAGCGCAGTTGACCCCCTCGGGCTCGGCCTACATCACGGCCTACACCCTGGTCAATGCCGACCTCTCCTCGGCCGGCGGGAAAAGCGACGGAATCCTCCAGGACGCGATCGTGCAGCAGGTGGACGTGCCGACGGGGCTGGTCATGTTCGAGTGGCACGCCTACGGCCACGTGGCGCTCTATGACTCCTACTCCAACGCCCCCAAATTCATTCAGCACCCATGGGACTTCTTCCACGTCAACTCCGTCTCGCTGGATCCTTGGGGCGACGGTAACTTCATGGTCTCCTCCCGGAACACATGGGCGGCCTACGAGGTCAACCATGTCAGCGGATCGGTGATGTACCGCCTGGGTGGTCGCCATCCGACCTTCAAGATGGGCCCCGGAACGGGGACGGCCTACCAACACGACGTCCGCTGGCAGCCCGACCACACCCTGACGATCTTTGACAACGGGGCGGCGCCCAAGCGTCACAGCGAATCCAGGGCGATCCGAGAGCGGATCGATTTCGCCAAGCGGACGGTCAGCCTGGTCGGCCGCCTGACCGGCAAGATCCTGTCGGGCAGCCAGGGTGACGACCAGATTCTGGCCAACGGCGACTCGTTCATAGGCTGGGGGGAAGAGCCCTACCTGACCGAGTTCTCCCCGACGGGCCAGGTGCTGTTCAGCGCTCACTTCCCGAGTCCGGGCCAGTCGTACCGGGCCCTGCGGTTCCCCTGGAGCGCCGTCCCCGCCTCCCGCCCGGCCATCGCCGTCAGCGCCCCCTCTGCGACCAGTGCCACGGTCTACGCCAGCTGGAATGGAGCGACGGGTGTGACCGCATGGCGGGTCCTTGGAGGACCGAGCAGCTCAAGCCTCTCTCCCCTGGCGACGGTCAACTCGACGGGCTTCGAGACGGCCATCCCCGTCGGCGGAGCGGTGGCCTTCATGAGCGTCCAGGCCCTGGGAGCGTCGGGCGAAGTCCTGGGCAGCTCCCCCGCCCAGGCCCGCTGACGCCCCGCAGGTCCGCCCCGGCGCAGCCGGGCTACCGCATTTGGGGGGGTGGCAGGAGGCCGCTCGCGTCGACATGTGGGTGTGACCACAAAATGGATTCCCTCAGCGGGCCTTCTGGCCCTGGTGCTTTCAGCCATATTCGCCGCCCCCGCTCAGGCGGGCCGGTACCACGTCTATTCGTGCAGGACCCCAAGCGGTGCGGCTGCTCCGGTGGATGGGTGGAGCGGGAGCCTCGCCCCAGGCGGCGCGTATGACGACTACGCGCTGAACACCTGCGCGCAAGGGGGTGCACTTGTCGCTGCGCTGGGGGATCAGACGACGCATCTGGCAGGCGTGGATCGCGCGACCTGGGAATTCTCCGTACCGGTCGATAGAACGCTCACTGCCGCATCTATCTGGAGAGCTGGCGACACTGCGGGTGGTTCCCTGCTGAACGCCACCTATCAATTGTGGTTGGCCGCACCGAGCGAGCCCAAAGCCATCGACCAGTGTGTAAGCGGCCTCGGCTGTAGCTCGACCGGCAATATCGCCGTCCCGTTAGCGCCCGAAAATCGTGTCGCCGTCCCCCAGGAACGACTCGGCGCGCACGTGTTTTCAGTTGCCGCATGTGGTGGTCAACCCGAATTCGAATGCCCCGCCGGCAAAGGCGACGCCAACGGCTATGCCGCTGTCATCTACCTCTACGCGGCAGACGTGACCCTCGAACAGACTGCTGGTCCCACGGCCGGCTCCGTCGGCGGGGAACTCGCGACTGCTCCCTTGGTGGCCGGGACGACCGACCTGACATTCAATGCCTCCGACCCGGAGTCGGGTGTCTACGAGGCGGTCTTCGCGGTCGACGGCACGGTGGTTCAGCGGAGCGTCATCAACGACGCCGGCGGACGATGCAGGGACGTGGGCCAGACGATCGATGGCCTCCCGGCCTTCCTCTACCTGCAGCCCTGTCCGCCATCCGTGAGCGCAGACATCGGGTTTGACGCGACGGGCGTGGCGAACGGGTCACATCACCTCACGGTTTCGGTCATCGACGCCGCCGGCAACTCAGCCCCGGTCCTCAGCAGGACCCTGACAGTGGCCAACCCCGGCGCGCCGGGCCCGCCGAACGGACAGGGCGCCTCCACCGGGGCCCGGCTCGAAGCTCGCTGGAAGAGCACACCCAAGACGGCCCTCAACGTTGCCTTCGGTCGCACCGAGACGGTCCTCGGACGGCTTCTCGACGAGGCGGGCAAGCCGATCGCAGGGGCTCAGATCGACATCGGCCCGACCCTGGCCCGCACCGGCGCGACGGCCGTGGTGGCGACCATGCTCCGAACGGGAGCCGACGGCCGCTTCGTCCTCAGCATTCCAGCAGGCACGTCCTCACGCACACTCCAGTTCACCTACCGGGCTCGCCTCGGCGACCAGACCCCTGCAGCCACCAGGACCCTTCAGTTGGCTGTCCGGGCGCCGGTCTCGCTGACCGTCTCGCCTCGGGTCGCGGGTGTGGGGAGGAGGATCGTCTTCCATGGACGCCTTCGCTCCGGGCCGATTCCCAAGGGTGGCAAGCCGATCATCCTCGAGGCACGAGCAGGCAAGAGCTCCTGGATTCAGTTCAAGGTGGTCCGGAGCGACTCGCGGGGACGTTTTCGGGCCACCTACCGGTTCCGGTTCCCCGGCCCCGTCCGCTACCAGTTCAGGGCCGTCTGCGAACACGAGGCCGACTATCCCTACGCCACGGGCTCGTCAGCCACGATCGGCGTCCTCGAGCGCTGAAAGCGGCGGGAGCAGCCCGACCCCCAAGATAACCTTGGCGCCATGAAGGCGGTGATCTTGGCCGGGGGATACGGCTCGCGGCTGAGCGAGGAGACCTCGGTGCGCCCCAAGCCGATGGTCGAGATCGGCGGCAAACCGATCCTCTGGCACATCATGAAGCTCTACGCCGCACACGGGATCGAGGATTTCGTGATCTGCCTGGGCTACAAGGGCTATCTCATCAAGGAGTACTTCGCGAACTACTACCTCCACACGTCCGACGTCAGCTTCGACCTGGCCGGCGGAGGGATGGAGATCCATCGCTCAGAAACGGAGCCCTGGAAGGTCACACTGGTCGAGACGGGCGAGGCGACAATGACCGGAGGGCGCCTTCAGCGGGTACTGCCCTACCTGGGCGATGAGGACTTCTGCTTCACATACGGCGACGGACTCTCGGACATCGACATCAGCGCCCTGATCGAGTTCCACCGCCGCGGCGGAGCCAAGGCGACGGTCACGGCCGTTCAGCCGCCCGGCCGCTTCGGCGCACTCGACGTCGACGGAGACCGGGTCCGCGAGTTCGAGGAGAAGCCCCGCGGCGACGTGGCCTGGACCAACGGTGGGTTTTTCGTCCTCTCGCCCTCCGTTGGCGACTATCTGGCGGATGAGCGCACGGTCTGGGAGCAGGAGCCGATGCGCTCCCTCGCCAGCGACGGAGAGCTTGCCTGCTACCGCCACGACGGCTTCTGGCAGGCAATGGACACACTGCGCGACCGCAACCATCTCGAGTCCCTCTGGAGCTCCGGCGACGCCCCCTGGCGGACCTGGAGCTGAACGGCCGATGGCGAGCTCCGAACAGGCACCCCCGACGACCGTCGATCCGGCCTTCTGGCAAGGCCGAAAGGTCCTTCTGACGGGCCACACCGGCTTCAAGGGGGCATGGCTCTCGCTCTGGCTCCAGTCGATGGGCGCCGAGGTGACCGGCTTCTCCCTCGACGTCCCGACCAGCCCGTCGCTCTACGAGCTGGCCCGCGTCGGCGAGGGCATGGAGAGCATCGTCGGAGACATCCGCGACCGCCAGGTGATCGCCGAGGCCGTCAAGGCCACCCAACCAGAGGTAGTGATCCACATGGCCGCGCAGTCGCTGGTGCGCCGCTCCTTTGCCGAACCCACCGAGACCTATGCGACGAATGTGATGGGAACCGTCAACGTCCTCGATGCGGTTCGGACGAACGGCTCAGGCGTCGGGGTGATCATCAACGTCACCTCTGACAAGTGCTACGAGAACCGCGAGTGGGAGTGGGGCTACCGCGAGGACGAGGCGATGGGCGGACACGACCCCTACTCGAGCTCGAAGGGGTGCGCGGAGATCGTCGCCGGCGCCTTCGCCCGCTCGTTCTTCTCGGATCCCCAGGGCACCCGCCTTGCCTCGGCGCGGGCCGGGAACGTGATCGGCGGCGGCGACTGGGGCGAGGACCGGCTCGTCCCGGACATCATGAACGCGGCTCTCCAGAACAGGGCGGTCCGTATCCGCAACCCCAACTCGATTCGCCCCTGGCAGCACGTCCTCAGCCCGCTGAGCGGCTATCTCGTCCTTGCCCAGTCGGCCTGGAACACACCGGAGCACGCGGCCGGCTGGAACTTCGGACCCGTCGAGGAGGACGCCCGGCCGGTGGGATGGATCGTCGAGCGCCTGGGCGAGCTCTGGCCCGGGGGCCTTAGCTCAGAGATCGACGACGGCGCCCATCCCCACGAGGCCCGCTACCTGAAGCTCGACTCATCAAGGGCTCGTGGGCACCTCGGCTGGCGCCCTCTCGTCGGGTTGGACGGTGCCCTGGCGAGCATCGTCGACTGGTACGTGGCCCTTCGCGACGATGCCGACATGCACGAGGTCACGCTTGCCCAAGTGAAGTCCCTTCAGCATGCCCCCGAGATCGAGGTCGGCGGTTGAAGGCACTCGCGCGGTACAAGATGGTCACCAACCTGCGCGATCGGTACTTCACACGAGCCGTTGCGTCGTCCTTCGAGAGCTTCGGTCCGCGCAGCCACCTGGCGCTCCCGGTTCAGGTCGAAGGCGCCGAGCGGATCTCGATTGGCAGCGACGTTCTCGTGGGCGCCGGAAGTTGGCTGTTCGCGTTGGAGGACGAGGGCCGGCTGGAGATCGGGGACGGAACGGGGATGTCCGGCGACTGTGTGCTCTCGGCTGTTCTGCGCGTCAGTGTCGGGCGCAACGTGCTCTTCGGGCGAAACGTCCATGTGGCCGATCATCGACATGGGATCGGGGCGCCCGGCACACCTGTCCGATTGCAGCCCCTGGAAGATCGGCGCCCCGTGACGATCGGCGACGGGGCCTGGCTCGGGCAGAACGTCGTCGTGCTCCCTGGCGTCACCATCGGCGAGGGCGCCGTCGTCGGGGCGAACTCGGTCGTACGCGATGACGTCCCAGCGCATTCCGTCGTGGTGGGTGCTCCGGCCCGCGTGGTGAGGACGCTCGGCTGAGCACCTGATGGCGACCTCGATCCTCAACGCGACGCCCGGACATGCCCGCTACGGTGGTGGACCTTCATGAGCGCTCCCGGCTTACAAACCGCCTGCAGGTTCTGCGGCGCCCCGCTCGAGTCCGTCTTTGCGGATCTGGGCATGTCGCCGCTCGCGAACTCCTACCTGCCGCCCGAGCGGGCCAACAGCATGGAGCGCTTCTACCCGCTTCGAGCGCTCGTCTGCGGCAAGTGCTTTCTCGTTCAGCTCGAGGAGTTCGAGACACCCGCGGAGATCTTCTCGGACTACGCCTACTTCTCTTCCTACTCCTCGAGTTGGCTCGAGCACAGCAATCGCTATGCGGAGCAGATGATCGACCGCCTGGGTCTGGATGCGTCCAGCCACGTCGTCGAGATTGCCTCCAACGACGGATACCTACTTCAGTTCTTCCACGATCGTCAGATCCCCGTCCTGGGCATCGAGCCCGCTGCGAACGTCGCGAAGGTGGCTCTGCAGAAAGGGATCCCGACACTGGTCGAGTTCTTCGGCCGCGAGACGGCCTCCTCCCTGGCGGAGGATTCTGCCGCTGACCTGCTGCTGGGAAACAACGTCCTTGCGCATGTGCCAGATCTGAACGACTTCGTCGCCGGGATGAAGATCCTGCTCAAGCAGGGCGGCGTCATAACGATGGAGTTCCCTCACCTCATGCGCCTGATGGAGGACAACCAGTGGGACACCATCTACCACGAGCATTTCTCCTATTTCTCGTTCCTCACCGTCAGCCGCGTGTTTGAGGCGCACGGCCTGCGCCTGTTCGATGTGGAGGAGCTTCCGACCCACGGGGGGTCGCTGAGGATCTACGGCTGTCACGCCGACGATGCCGAGAAGGCCGAGTCGGCTTCTGCCAAGGAGCTGTCCGAGCGCGAGCGGGCTGCCGGCTTTGAAGAGCTCGATACCTACCTCGGATACGGGCTGCGCGTCGAGGCTGATAAGCGCCAGATCCTGAGCTTCCTGATCGACTTGAAGGAGCAGGGTCTGCGGATCGCCGGGTACGGCGCTCCCGCCAAGGGCAACACGCTGCTCAACTACTGCGGCATCCGCGAGGACTTCATCGCCTACACCTGCGACCTCAACGTCCACAAGCAGGGGAGCTTCCTTCCGGGCAGCCACATCCCGATTCGCTCGCCCGACTCCATTCGGGAGGACCGCCCCGATGTGGTGCTGATCCTCCCATGGAACCTCAAGGACGAGATCATCGAGCAGCTCGCCTTCATCCGTGAGTGGGGCGGACGGTTCGCGGCGCGAACGCCGGAGCTGACGCTGCTCCCGTGAGGGAACGCGTCTGATGCGCTTTCACGAGACTCCGCTCGAGGGGGCCTTCCTCATCGAGCCTGACCTGATCGAGGACGAGCGTGGATGGTTCGCACGCACCTTCGACGCCCAGGAGTTCTCCGAGCGTGGAATGAATCCACTTGTGATTCAGTGCAACGCCTCGTTCAACGCCCGGCGAGACACCCTTCGGGGCATGCATTACCAGGCCGCCCCGAACGGTGAGAGCAAGCTCGTGCGCTGCATTCGCGGGACCGTCTTCGACGTCGCCGTCGATCTACGGGCGGACTCGTCCAGTTACTGCCGCTGGCATGGCCTGGAGCTGAGCGCCGACAGCGGGAGGGCCTTCTACATACCTGAGGGGATGGCTCACGGCTTTCAGACGCTCAGCGATGAGTGCGAGCTGATCTACATGATGGGCGCGCCCTTCGTCGCCGACTCGGCGCGAGGCGTGCGCTGGGATGACCCGGCATTTGCGATCGACTGGCCTGCCCCGCAGGGCGAGCTGATCATCTCCCAGCGAGATGCCACCTACCCGGACTTCAAGCCGTGAGACGGTGGCTCGCCCGCCGCAGCCGACGTTGAGCCGCTTTCCCGCGCCCTAGGATGACGTCGATGTCCTCGGCGCCGACGACCCCGGCCGAAGCCGGCGGCCCGCAGCCGGAGGCCGACCTGCTGGACTCCCCCGCCGCGGGCACCGCCGCGATCCGCGGCGGCGTACTGCGGATGGTCGCCTACGTCGCCGGCACCATCCTGGGGGTGGGCTCGGCGGCCCTGCTGTTCCGCCATCTCGGCGTCGTCGAAACGGGGCGCTACTCCCTCGCGATCTACCTGGTGGCGATCGTCGCCGGCATATCCGATCTCGGGCTGACGACGATCGGCGTGCGGGAGTTCTCCGTGCGCACCGGGGAAGCGCGCGTGTCACTTGCTCGGAACCTGCTGGGATTCCGCCTCGCGCTCACCGCGGTCGGAGTGATCGCGATAACTGTCTTCGCGTTGATCGCCGGATATGGCTCGGTCACCACCTGGGGGGTCGCGCTGGCCGGCATCGGACTGGTCCTGCAGAGCGTTCAGTCGACCCTGGTCATCGCGTTGATCAGCGAGCTGCGGCTCGGTTGGGTTGCCGTGTTCGAGTTCATGAGGGCGGCCCTCAGCGCGATGTTGATCATCGCTCTGATTCTCGCCGGGGCGCACCTTCTGCCCTTCCTCGCGGTGACGATTCCCGTGGGAGCTGTGGTCTTGGCGCTGAACGTGTGGGTCCTTCATGGCAGGGCGCCCCTGCTGCCCGCCTTTCACGCCCGGGAGTGGTGGGAGCTTGTTCGCGACGTCCTCCCCTACAGCGTCGCGGTGGCGGCCGCCACCGTCTACTTCTACCTGGCCGTGGTGCTCGTCTCGCTTCTCTCCTCCGAAGAGACCCTCGGTTACTTCAGCGTCTCGGTCAGGGTGATTCAGGTCCTGCTCGTGATGCCCGGCCTGGCGATCGGGGCGGCCTTTCCGATCTTCTCCCGTGCGGCGCGGGATGACCGAGCCCGCCTGGCCTACGCGCTGGGTCGCGTATTCGAGGTCAGCCTGCTGGTCGGCGTGCTGGTCGCCCTGTGTCTGGCGATCGGCGCCCCCCTCGCCATCGAAGTTGTCGGTGGCCCGAAATTTGCTCCCGCCGCCACACTCCTGGCGATCCAGGCCGTCGGACTGGGTGCGAGCTTCGTGGGGGCCGTCTGGGCCAACGGGCTGCTCAGCCTGCACCGCTACCGGGAGATCCTGATCATCAGCCTGATCGCGCTGATCGGCGGAGGGGCGCTCGTGGCCCTGCTGGTCTCGCTCGACGGTGCCAGCGGCGCCGCGATCGCAACGGCCGCCGACGAGGCGGGACTCGCGATCCTGAGCGGCATCGCGCTCGCACGAGCCGACCGCTCGCTGAAGCCACCTCTTCGAGTGGTCCCGGGCATCGCGCTGGCTGCCGCGCTCGCGGTCGCCTCGACGCTGCTCGACCTTCCGGTCCTGGCGAGCGTCGCCGTTGCCGCGGCGATCTACATCGGGGCCGTGCTCGGCCTGCGGGTCGTGCCCGAGGAGCTGCTGGAGCAACTCCCCTGGCGCAGGCCCGCCGCCGGCTGAACTGGGGTCTCCTAGGCTCCGCCGGACGAGGAGCCGACCGCCTGCTCTGAGCGGTCCGAGCAGACCTCCAGGATGTCCCCGTAGCGGCCCGCCACGATCCTGGGGTCGATGCCGGGGAGCTGGCCCACACGCCGGGCTGCGAGCGTCGCGATGGCGGCTTTCAGGCGCTGGGGGAGTATGCGGTGCACGAGGCCCAGTGCCTCGTCCGCGATCCGGTAGCCCCAGCGCTCGAGTTTCGGCAACTCTCGTTCGAAACGGCGAACGTCCTCCCGGTCGCCCTGCCCCATGCGATACCGCTTGTAGACGTATGCGGCCTGGACCAGCCGATAGCGGCGGTGATCGACACGCAGCCCATGACGTGCGCCCGGCCCCTGCTCCAGTGCCGTCGCGGCGCTCAGCCATCCGACGTTGATATTCGAGCCGGCGTTCGGCGGCGGCGGGGTGGACGTGCCGTCCAGGAAGCTGCGGCCCTCGGTCTCCTTGTCGTTCACATGGAAATAGCCGTAGGACTTGGGTGTCACGCCGATGACCACGCGGGGAGCGGGGTCGATGACGATCTTCCGGGCCTCGAGGAACGCGGCGTTCATGGAGTAGTAGTCGGGGAAGTCCGACTGGTAGAAGCTGCCGAACGCTCCGAGCGCGTCGATCAGACGCCGGCTGAAAAGCGCGAACTGGGCGTTGAAGTCGTAGCGCATCCGAAACTCCATCGCGCCCTTCACGACGTCGAGGGCCGCGGCGTGATCCAGCACGAAGGGATCGGTCGCGCCTGCGAAGAACTCGGCGCAGCCGTGGTCCTCGAGCAGGAAACCCTGAGGGTAGGCGGGGTCGACCGAGGGATAGGTGAACACCAGCGACTTCGTGTAGATCACGTCGGGCCCGTCGAACCGGGAGACGAGTTCCTCCATGCGCCTCAGGTAGCCGTCGAGCAGGGCGTCGTCGTCGCCCAGCATGATGATGTAGTCGCCGTCGCTGTGGGCAAGAGCCCGGTTCCAATTCTCCGTCACCGGCACCAGCTGCTCCGTCCGCGTGTAGAGGATTCGATGATCGGCAAGGGACGCGACGTAGCCCGCGATGTCGTCCTCCGAGCAGTTGTCCGAGATCACCAGTTGCCAGTCGCCGACGTCCTGTCGCAGCACTGACTCGACGGCCAGCTTCAGGTAGTCGAGGCGGTTGCGGGTGGGGAGGAGGATCGAGGTCTTCATGAAGCGGGACCCGGGCGGGTCAGCCGACAGAATAGACGTCGGGTGCGGCGCCGCTGGACGGCGGCCGCGGCGCAATCGCTCGCCATGCCGGTCAAGCCGCTTGGATATTCTCGGCTCCGTGAAGCTCCCACAGAGGCAGGTTTGACGGGTTGCCGGCCGAGCCTCTCTGTCTCGTGCACCTCGTCTGGGCGCCGCTGGGCCCACAGGCGCTGGAGCGTTTCATCAGCGCATACCGGCAGCATGACCCCGGTGTTCGGCATCGGCTGGTCGTCCTACTGAACGGGTTCGGCTCCGCGCAGAGCCTGGAGCCCTGGCTGGCTCTTCTCGATGGGATAGAGCACGAGCAACTGCGACTGCCCGAGCCGCTCCTGGACGTCGCGGCATATCGCCTCGCGACCGCCCAGGCCGGCGCCGAGCGTTACTGCTTCATGAACTCCTACAGCGAGCCGACCACGGCGGGCTGGTTGAGCAAGCTGGACGAGGCTCTCGCCGCGCCCGGGGTGGGTCTCGCGGGTGCGACGGGGTCATGGGCGAGCACCCGCTCGTGGACGGCTCACCTCCTGCGCCTCCCGAGTGCCTATCGCGGGGTGCTGCCTCCTCCCGCCGAGGCGATCGCGCAGTTCATGGCGGTGGAGGCCGACAGGCCCGGAGGGCCGACGCCGCCCGCGCCCCGCTCCGCGCTGGCCACGGCCCGCGCAAGGCTGGCGACTCTCGCCGAGGTGCCAGGGCAGACGATTCCCTTCGAGCGGTTCCCGGCATACCACCTGCGCACCAACGCATTCGCGATCAGGGCCCATACCCTCGCCGGCCTGAGGGTGCGCGAGGTTCGAGAGAAGCGCGACGCTTATCTGGTCGAGAACGGGAGGAACAGCATCACCCGGCAGGTGCAGCGTCAGGGCCTGCGAACGGTCGTCGTCGACCGGGATGGTGAGATCTATGACCGCGAGCGGTGGGCCGAGAGCCGCACCTTCTGGCAGGGAGATCAGGAGCGCCTGCTGGTCCGCGACAACCAGACCCGGACGTACGCCGAGGCCGACGACGATCGCAGGCGTCTGCTCTCAGGCTTCGCCTGGGGGCACGCGGCCAATCCCGCGATTCCCTGAGACCGGGCCTCGGGCCTCAGGCAGCCGGGATGGGCCCCGGGGCACGCGGCTCCGGGTCGGCCGAGGCGTCGATCACGACCGCGAAGCCGTTGCCCACCTTGTCGTCCGGGTCGAGGCTGTCCACCACTTTCAGGCCGGCTCGGTCGCAGAGCTCCAGGAAGCCCTCGCAGTTCCAGACGCTCCAATGAGTCGGGGTCTCCTCGTCGGAGCTGAAGCCCTCGGCGTGACGGGCCATCAGCTCCTCGGCGTCGGTCAGCTCCCGGTCGGCGTCAGTCGTGCGATCGCGGTGCGGAACGACGACCACGACGTAGCGCCGCGCTACGCGCATCCACTCGTAGAGAGCCTTGATGGGGTCAGGGAAGTGCTCGACGACGTGCGACGAGAAGACGAAGTCGTAGGAGTCATCCTCGAACGGGAGGTCGTCGCCCGGGGCGACGACATCGACTTTCGCCTTGTGCAGAGCGAGCCTGCGCTCTTCCTTCTTGTAGGGAGTGTCCATGCTCCCGAAGCGATCGACGTTGATCGCGTCCAGGAAATAGCGGTTGTGGGCCGACGCGCCGATCTCGATGCCTTTCAGCCCTCGCAGGTAGCGCGTGACGAACTTCGAGTCCCGCCGGCGGATTACGCCGGTCAGGTAGTGCGCCTGCACTCGCAGGGACTGGACCCGCTCGGAGACGCTCATCGGCCCGGCTCGCTCTCCGGGGCGCCCGCGACCGGCTCCGGCGCAGACGACGCATCGATAACCACGATGAACCCGTTGCCGACCTTGTCATCGGGGTCCTTGTGATCGACGACGCGCAGGCCGACCTGCTCGCACATCGCGATGAAGCTCTCGCAGTTCCAGACGCTCCAGTGCAGGTCCTCGTCGGAGCGCAGGCCGTCGCGATGGCGCTGGAGCAGTTCCTCGACAGTGCTCAGCGGCCGGTCCGAATCAAACGTGCGATCGCGGTGGGGGGCGATCACGACGACATACCGGCTTGCCACGCGGACCCACTCATAGAGGGCCCTGATCGGATCCGGGAAGTGCTCGATGACGTGAGAGGAGAAGACGAAATCGTGGCTGTTGTCCTCGAACGGCAGTTCATCGCCCGGCGCCACGACATCGACCTTGGCCGCCCGCAGCGCCATCCGCCGCTCCTCGCGCTTGTACTCGGTGTCACCGGCCCAGCGGTCCACGTTGATCGCGTCGAGGTAGAAGCGATTGTGGGCCGATGCCCCGATCTCAACACCCTCGAGGCCATCGAGGTAGCTGCTGACGAACTTGGAGCCGCGCCTGGTCAGCAGGCTGAAAACCATGAACGAGCGTGCCCAGAGCGGCTCCAGGTTGGACCTGACGGTGGTCATGGGACGTGACGCTATCGACTCTTCTGTCGTCGGGTCGCTGATACTTCGCAGGATGGCGAGCAAGCTCTCCAACGACCCTCGGCCCCGCTGATGGCCCGCGTGCTCGTCACCGGCGGCACCGGCTTCGTGGGGATGCCCACACTCCAGGCGCTCGTGGAGAGCGGCGAGGAAGTCCATGCGCTCTCGACGTCCGCCGCGCCGCCGGAGGTGGCCGGGGTGACATGGCATCAGGGCGATCTGGGCGTGCAGGGCGGCGTCGATCAGCTGCTCCGGGACCTGTCGCCCGAGCGACTCGTTCACCTCGCATGGTACGTCGAGCACGGCCGCTTCTGGCAGGCGCCGGAGAACGTCGAGTGGGTCGAGCGCAGCCTTGGCCTCCTGCGTCGATTCGTGGACGCCGGCGGCAGGCGGGCGGTGCTGCTGGGAACCTGCGCCGAGTACGACTGGTCGGCTGCGGAAGGCCCTCTCAATGAGACCGACACGCCGCTTGGACCGACGACCCTGTACGGGGTCGCCAAGGACTCGCTGCACCGTGTCTGCGCCACCTACGCCGGGAACGTGGGGCTGGAGCTCGCATGGGGGCGCCTGTTCTTTCTCTACGGTCCCCGGGAGGCACCGGGCCGGCTTGTGTCCTCGGTTGCCCGTTCACTGCTGGCCGGGGAGCGGGTCGACACCACCGAGGGCAGCCAGATCCGCGACTTCCTTCATGTCGGCGATGTGGGCGGGGCGCTCGCCGCGCTCGCGGGCTCATCGGTGGTCGGGCCGGTCAACATCGCGTCGGGGGAGCCGATCACGATCGCCGCTGTCATCGACAGGATCGCCGCCGCGACAGGTCGGGCCGATCTCCTCAACCGCGGTGCGTTGCCCGGCCGGCCTGACGATCCAACCTCTCTGGTGGCTGACGTTTCCAGGTTGCGAGACGAGGTCGGCTTCACACCCGGCATCTCGATGGATGCCGGGATTGCCGCGACCGTCGAGTGGTGGCGCGCCCAGGGTCCGACCTAGCCGTGCCCGCGGAGATCTGTCTCATGCACCTCGTCTGGGCGCCGCTCGGCCCGGGCGTCCTGGCCGACTTCCTCGGCGCCTACCGCGACCGCAGGCTGGGCCGTGAGCACGATCTGGTCGTCCTCCTGAACGGGTTCGGGAGCGAGGCCGAGCTCGCTCCCTTCCGGGAACTCCTCGCCGATGTGGACCACGAGGAGTTGCGACTGGAAGAGCCCGTCCTCGATCTCGCCGCCTATCTGGAGGGTGCCCGCCGCCGCCCGGCGGCCCGCTACTGCTTCCTCAACTCGTACGCCGAGCCGTTGGTCGACGACTGGCTGGCAAAGCTGGACTCCGCACTCTCGGAGCCAGGGACGGGAATCGTGGGTGCGACCGCGTCGTGGGGGAGTCTCCGCTCCTATCAGCGCTTTTCACTCGGGCTCGGCGGCCCCTACGCCGACGTCTTCGCCGACAGGAGGGCGACGGCCGCAGCACTCGCCGCCGTGGCTGCGCGCCAGGCCGGGGAAGAACCAGACACGCCGCACAAACGAGCCCCGTTCAAGCACGCACGTCTCCTACTCGAACAGAACCACGGCTTCCTGCCCTTTCCCGCCAGGCACATACGGACCAACGGATTCATGCTGACCGGCGAGGTCCTGAGCCGGCTGCGGACGCCAACACCCCGGCGAAAGGCCGACACCTACAGGCTTGAGAGCGGCCGGAGGAGCCTCACATCTCAGGTGCTGGCGATGGGCCTGGAGGCCAACGTCGTTACGCGCGAGGGCACCTCGTTTGCGCCGGCGGATTGGCCCACCAGCCGGACCTTCTGGAGCGGCGACCAGGAGGGCCTGATGATCGCCGACAACCAGACTCGTCTCTACGCCGAGGGAGATGCAGGCGAACGGATGGCCCTGTCGCGTTACGCATGGGGCCGGGCTGCCTAGCCTCCTCGCGGAGGCTCGTCGGTTCTGCCCGCGCCGAGCATCCGAGTGACCCGTCCGTAGACGCTGCCCATCCAGCGCGTCGAACGGTGCTGTTCGGCCGCCTGGAACGTCGGCATCGTCAGATGCCAGGCAAGCGAGCGCCAGCTGATCGCCGCCCACCCCGCCCGCAGAGCCAGCCGCGCCCGCGCCGGCATGGGGAGCTCGCGATAGACCTCCCCTCGCCGGAGGATGTCGTTGATCACCTGCCAGGCAATCACCAGGTGCGGGACGCGTGCCTGCCAGGAGGGCAGTCCCAGCGTGCGCGCGAGGCGCGGGAAATCAGCGCTGGTGCCCCCAAGCTCACGGTTGATCGCTGTGTCCTCGATCGTCGCGATCCCGCCCTGCATCGCGACCGCCGCGGAGACCAGCCAGTCGTTGCCCATCACATTCGGCATCGGCGTGGCCCGTCTCATCACCTCGCGGCGCATCAGCCCGTAGAACACCCCGTTCTCGTCCACCTGGCGGATGTATGTCGTGATGCGCTCCTCCGGCGAAGGCTGCACGAGCTGGATGTCCGCGCCCCGGCGGACCTCCTGCCCGTCGCGCCAGTAGCGGCCGCGGCCGCAGACCAGGGCCAGCTCCGGGCGGCTCTCGAGCTCCGAGAGACAGGCTTCGAGGTAGCCCTCGTCAAGCCAGTCATCGTCTGAGAGGACCATCGCGTAGTCGCCCTGCAACTCCGCGAAGAGGACGTTGAAGTTCGCGGTGGGGCCGCCGTTCGCCGGGGCGCGCAGGTAGCGGACCCGCGGGTCCCGTTCGCACAGTTCCCGGCAGCGCAGCTGGGTCTCGTCGGTCGAGGCGTTGTCGGAGATCAGCAGCTCGAGGTTCGTGTGGGTCTGGGCGAGCACCGACTCGGCCGCACGGACGAGCAGGGCCGCTCTGTTGAACGTCGGGATCCCGACGCTGATGAGGGTCTCCCGAGGGCTCTCACCGGCCTCAGCCACCGTTCCCCCCTCGTCCCGCCGCGGCTCGTTCGAGTGTCTGGAGAGTCAGCTCGGTGGTGCGCTCCCAGGTGAACAGCCCGGCCCGCTCGCGGCCGAGGAGCCCCAGCTCGGCTCGTCGCTCGGGGGAGCGCAGCAGGCTCTCCAGGGACGCCGCGATGGCGCCGGCGTCGCGCGGCTCGATGTACTCGACGGCCTCGCCCCCGACCTCGGGGAGTGAGGAGATGTTCGAGGTGATCACCGCCGCCCCGGCCGCCATCGCCTCGAGCACCGGAAGCCCGAAGCCCTCACCAAGCGAGGGGTAACAGAAGACCGAGCAGCGCCTGTAGAGCTCTGTCAGCGCCTCGTCTGAGACGTAACCCAGCAGGATCGCCCGGGAGCCCAGCGAGCGAAGCGCCGCCAGTGTCTCGCCCGTCTCCCAGCCCAGCGCCCCGACGACGACCAGCGGATGCCGGTCCTGGAGCTCGGTTGGCAGACGCCGGTAGGCCTCGACCAGCCGCGGCAGGTTCTTGCGCGGCTCGAGCGTCCCGACAGCAAGGACGAATCCGGGGGCGGGGAGCTCTGCGAGCTCCGCCTCGGTTGGAGCCTCGGTGTGGGTGACGCCCAGCGGGGCGACGGTCGTCTTGGCCCGAGCTCGCGGGAACTGCTCGATGAGGGCGTCGGCTGTCGCCTCGGAGATGGCAAGAACTGCCGCGGCCCGCCGCAGAGCCGGCCCGAGGGTTGCCCGCTCGATCACCGTCGAGCGGCGGTTGGGGCGCATCGAGGGCTCGAAGGTGACCATGTCGTAGACGATCGGCACGGCCGGGATCCGCAGGAACCAGACCGTCAGGTAGGAGTTCGACGAGAGGAAGACGTCACATTCACCGTTCGCCCGGTGTGCCGCCTGCGCATGCCACCAGGGGTCCTTCGACGGGATCAGCGACCAGCGGAAGCGCTCGTCCAGCGTCACCTCATCCCAGGGCCTGCGGGCATAGAGGACATAGCGGTGGGGCGAGTGTCCCGCCGCCAGGGAGCGCAGCAGCTCTCGCACCACACGGCCGCGGCCGGCCGGCACCTCGGCCGCCGCGCGGGCGTCGATGCCGATCGTCAGAGGGCGGGAAGCGTCGCCGGGCACCCGAGCAGGCTAGCCTCACGCGGGTCATGCACGTCGGGCTCAACCTCGTGTTCCTGGTGCCCGGGGAGACCGGCGGGATGGAGGTCGCTGCCCGCGAGCTGATTCCGCCGCTGCTCGAATCGGCCCCTGAGGGCTACCGCTTCACTGCCTTCATCAACCGTGAGGCCGCTGCGGCCGGTGGCGGCCCGTGGGGCGAGCTGCTGCCCGCCGTGACCGTGCCGGTCAACGCCCGCAACCGCGTGCAATGGGTCCTGGGCGAGCAGACGGCCCTGCCTCTGCTGGCACGGCGCGCAGGCGTCGACCTGGTTCACAGCCTGGCCAGCACCGCGCCGGTCTGGGGGCCCTTCCGGCGTGTCGTCACCGTCCACGACCTGATCTACGCCCGCTTCCCCGACGCGCACTCGGGCATCCGCGACAAGGGCATGCGCCTGCTCGTCCCCGCGGGCGCCCGGCGCTCCGATCGCGTCATCGCCGACTCGCATTCGACCCGCGACGACCTCGTTTCGATGCTCGGCATCGACCAGAGGAAGATCGACGTCGTCCCGCTCGGCCTCGGCACGGTCCGCCGCGCCGAGGCAATGACCGAGCAGGAGACACGGGAGCGCTTCGGCTTGGGCGAGCGGCCCGTCCTGCTTTCCCTGTCGGCCAAGCGCCCGCACAAGAACCTGACGGCCCTGATCGGCGCGCTGGCGCTGATCCCCCCGGAGAGCCGGCCCGTCCTGGTGCTGCCGGGCTACCCGACATGGCACGAGAGCGAGCTGCGCGAGCGCGCCGCGAGCGCCGGCGTGGCCGATGACGTCCGGTTTCCGCCCTGGGTCTCGGGTGAGGAGCTCGAGGGTCTCTGGGCGATCGCCCGCGTCTTCGTCTTCCCCTCGCTCTACGAGGGGTTCGGCCTGCCCGTCCTCGAGGCGATGGCCAGGGGAGTTCCGGTGGCCTGCTCAAACGCCTCGTCACTGCCCGAGGTCGCCGGTGATGCGGCTCTTCTGTTCGACCCGACCCGTGAGACGGCCATCGCTGACGCAGTCCAGCGGCTGCTGAGTGATCTCGGGGCGGCCGAACACCTCCGTGCGGCAGGCCTTCTGCGGGCTGCCTCCTTCACCTGGAAGCGCACCGCCGAGCTGACGCTCGCCTCCTACGAGCGGGCGCTGGCCGCCCGGTAGGCGGCAATGACGATCTCAAGCGAGGAGTCAAGCGACAGTCGCCTGGCGTTCTGGGTGAACCAGCCGGCCGTGCTCTGCCTCAGCGCCATGCCTCCGTCCCGGACGCGACCGATCGCCGCCGCCAGGTCCGCCGGCGCGGCGCTCGGAGCCACGAAGCCGTTGACGCCCTCCTCGATCAGCTCGGTGGCCGCGTTGTCCTCGCCAGCCACGACGATGCTCGGCGTTCCGCGGGCGCCTGCCTCGACGACGACCATCCCGTAGCCCTCCCGGCTGGAGGGAAGCAGCATGCAGAGGGCTTCGCGCAGAGCCGAGTCGACCTCCTCGCCCGCGACGAATCCCGGGGCCGAGATCCGGTCTCCAAGGCCGGTCGCGCGGATCGCCTCGAGGACGGCCGGGCGCTCGGGCCCGTCGCCGTAGAACACTCCACGCAGCTCCGGCATCCGGCGGGCGGCCTCCGCGACGCCGTCGACCCCGGCGGGCGCCCGCTTCTCGGGGATCATCCGCCCGGCGAAGACGACCGTCGAGCCGGCCTCCTGCACGACCGGCGCCTCGAGCGACCCCGCATACTCGCCTTCGAGGACCGTCACCTCGCCCGTCAGGCCCTCGGCGGACAGTCGCGCGGCGTGGAGTTTCGAGAAGCAGAAGGCCTGCTGGGGGATCCGGGCGCAGGTCCTCTGAATCAGATGGCCCACCATCCCGCCGGCTGCTCCCAGGTACTCGCGCCAGTAGGCCCGGCTCCACACCTCGTGCCAGTCGACGATCAGCCGGTAGCGGCCCAGCGGCCGCAGCGCGCCGGCCGCCAGCAGGGAGAAGTAGGGGAAGGAGGCCGTGTGGACGACGTCATAGCGCCGTCCGTGGCGAAGCAGATGCCACAGGACCCCCAGGCCGAAGACGACCGGGGGGAGAATCCGCCTGCGCCCGTCCTCGGTGTAGAGCGCCAGGCGCGGGCCTGCAGTCACCACCCGGACGCCAGGATCGATCTGCGCCTGCTCGCCGCGCTCCCACTGGCGCAACGTCAAATAGGTGACCTCGTGGCCCTCGGCCGTCAGACGCTCGGCGACGTTGCGATACCAGCGCTCGGCGCCCCCTACGGTGTGAGGGAAGAGGCAGTCGTAGACGATGCAGATGCGCATCCGGCTAGCATCTCATCTAGCCGGGCGGCCGGTTTCGCCGCCGCGGGTTTGCGGGCAATGTCCTCGCCGAGCGTTACTTTCCACCCTCGCGGGCGTTATAACGCTTGAAGTTCGCCCGGTTCCTCAGAACCGGGCCTGAAGCGCTTCATCCCAATATGAGCACAGTCGCCCCGACAAGAGTCGCCCCGCCCGAAGCCGGGGCGCCGGACCTGGGACCCCTGGTCTCGGTCGTGATCCCCTGCCTCAACGAGGCCGAGAACATCGAGCGCTGCGTCACCCTTGCCCGCGAGGCGATCGAGCGGATGGGCGTGATCGGCGAGGTCGTCGTTGCCGACAACAACTCCGAGGACGACTCCGCCCGGCTGGCCGAACAGGCCGGCGCCCGGGTGATCGTCGAGCGTCGCCGCGGCTACGGCAGCGCCTACCTGGCGGGCTTTGCCGCCTCCCGTGGCCGCTACATCGTGATGGCCGACGCCGACCTCACCTACGACTTCAACGAGATCCCCCGGTTCGTCGCGGCGCTGGAGGAGGGTGCCGAGATGGTGATCGGCGACCGGATGGACAACATCCAGCCCGGTGCCATGCCCTGGCTTCACCGCTACGTCGGCAACCCGATCCTGACGGGGATCCTGAACCTGTTCTTCCGCACCGGCATCAGCGACGCGCACTGCGGCATGAGGGCCCTGCGGCGGGATGTGCTCCCGCGTCTGGACCTGCGCACGACCGGGATGGAGTTCGCCTCGGAGATGGTGATCAGGGCCTCCAAGGAGAAGCTGAAAATCGCCGAGTTCCCAATCGAATACCACCCCCGCGGCGGTGAGAGCAAGCTCTCAAGCTTCCGCGACGGCTGGCGCCATCTGCGCTTCCTGCTCGTCCACAGCCCGACCCATCTCTTCGTCGTTCCCGGCGCGCTGCTGGCGGGCCTGGGCACATTGATCCTGATCATCGTCGAGGGCGGCGTGAACCTCTTCGGCCGGTCCTGGGGGGTGCACGCCATCATCGGCGGCTCGCTCCTGATGATCGTCGGCACCCAAATCCTCGCGCTGGGACTCTGCGCCCACGCCTACGGCACCTATTTCATGGGCGAGAAGGACCCCTGGTTCGACAGGATGCGAGCCCGCTTCAGGTTGGAGCACGGGCTGATGCTCGGGGGCCTGTTCATGCTCGTCGGCATCGTCCTGGGTGGCGTCATCATCGCCACCTGGGTCTCACATGGGTTCGGTTCGCTCAGCGACGAACGGCTTGCCGTGATCGCCGCGTCGGTCCTGATCGTCGGCATCCAGATCTTCTTCTCGTCATTCCTCCTGAGCATCCTAGGGTTGCGCCGAACCTGACGTGGAGGCTGCCTCCGTCAACGAGCGGTCGGGACGCTCGAGCGGCCATCGGACTCATCTCCCGCTCTCCAACAGGCCGTTCCTCGTGCTCACGGGAGTGGCCTTCGTCCTGGCCCTCGCCGCCGGGATCTTCGCGGCGCACGTCAAGGCGTTCGCGCTCGACGAGACGCTGATCCAGCAGTCGGCGGTCCACTACACCGGCGACCTTCCGCACTCTCTCTTCCACGACCTCGACGCGAGGGCGACCAATCGCCTCTACTCGCTGCTGCTGTCCGTTGCCTACCACCTGTTCGGCGGGGTCAACTCGATCCGGGTCGACCACGTCCTGAGCGTGGTGCTGTTCATCAGCACCGTCTTCCCCCTCTATCTGATGGGCCGTGTGATCCTCCGCTCGGCCTGGTTCGCCGTCGCGTTCGCGCTGCTGAGCGTGGTCGTGCCCTGGCTGACGCTCACATCGGCCCTCTTCACGGAGAACCTCTCCTACCCGTTGTTCTGGTGGACCGTCCTGGCCGTCTGCGCGGCGGTCTGGAGGCCCTCGATCCGCTCGGATCTGCTGGCGCTGCTGGCCATCGGGTTGCTGGTGTGCACCCGCGTCCAGTTCGCGGCCGTCTTCCTCGGCTACATCCCGGCGATCGTCCTGGTCGAGTATCTGCGCGTCGAGGGGTCCCGCTCCTTCTGGCGCCGGCTGGGGAGCGGAATAGGCGCCTCGGCGAGGGGCCACATCGCCTCCTTCCTCCTCCTGGTGGCCGGCGTCGTGGTGCTGCTCTACGAGCACTCCCAGCCGACCTGGAGCGCCAAAGTCACCCAGGCCCTCGGCACCTACAGCAACGTGATCATCCGAAACGGCCTGCCCAGCAACATGTTCGAGGGGCTGCTCGTCGAGCTGATCGCGCTGGCTCTCGGTGTCGGGCTGCTTCCGGCGATCGTCTCTATCGCCTGGTGGTGCAGGAGCATCACCCGCCCGACCCTGGACAGGCGCTGGGTCTTCCTTGCGGCCTCCTCGATCGTGCTGGTCGTGTTCCTCGTGTTGACCGTCTACTCACAGGGCGGATACCTGGGCCCGATCACCGAGGAGCGCTACTTCTTCTACGTCATCCCCGTCTTCTGGCTGGGAACGTTCGCGGCGCTCGAGGATGGCCAGGTCAGGGCCGGCGAGTTGCTGATCGTCTCCCTCGCCCTCGCGGCGGTCTTCGCCTCGATCCCCTTCCTCTCCCCGCTGAGCCAGGAAACCGCGTTCCTCGCCCCGGCCGAGTCGGTGGTGCCGCACGTGATGTATCAGCGGCTGATCGATGTCGGGCTGACCGGCCTGAGCATTCAGGACGCCCTCGCCATCCTGACCGTCGTTGCGGGCGTCCTGGCGTTGGCGCTCTGGCCGCGCTCTCCGCGAGGGCGGGCTTGGATCATCGGCATAGCCGTGACGTTGCAGCTGCTCCTCACCGGGTACGCCTTCGCCACGATCGACGGGAGGGTGCCGGGGATCCAGGGACGAACGGGCGGAAGCTTCGCCGCCGTCGGATGGCTCGAACGGGCGGCCGGCTCGGCCAAGATCACCTGGCTGGACAACGAGTCGATTGCCCTCCCGCCCGCCGCCACCGCCGCCCCCGCTGAAGACCAGCTCCACACGGCCCTGTTCTGGACGCCCAACCTGATCGGCTGGGCGGAAGTGCCCGGCATCGGCGTGCCGCCCGTCGAGTTCCCCCTCGCGGCCAGGCCGGGTGTCCCGTCGCTGTCGGTCGACCTGACGAGCGGTGCAATCACCCCGGCACCCGCCGCAGCCGGCATTCAGGGTTACGTGGTCGGCCAGAACGACTCGCCCTTCCTGCAGCTGCGGGGCTCTGTCGTGGCGAGGTCCTCCGACGGTGTGCTGATGCTCACCAGGATCGAGCGCCCGCCCTACGCCGACTGGCTGGCGGTCGGTCTCCTGCCGGACGGCTTCATCGGCACGGGGCCCGCGGCGAAGACATTCCTGTTCGCCCCGAGCTCCTCCTCGCCACAGGCCGTGGCGGTGGCGATGACGTTCGTCCCGGTCCCCGGGGCCACCACGGGGACGGTGGTGAACGTCAGGCTCGGCTCGGTTGCACGCCAGGTGCGCCTGACGAGCAACGGTGCACCTCAGGTGCTGCACATGACGGCCTGCCTTCCGGCCGGGGTCACGGCGATCCAAGGGGCGATCGGCTCGGGTCGATCGGCTCTCGTCGCCGGACGCAACGTCGCCGGGGGGCTCGCCTCGGTGGAGCTCTCTCCCGAGCCCGCCGCTCCCGCTCACTGCTGAGTCGCCGCCGTCAGGCCAGGGCTGTGCGCAGCCCCTCGATGACCTGAAGCGCGGCCGCGTCCCAGGATCGCTCCGCCACCAGAGCCAGACCCCTCCTGGAGGCGCCCTGACGGCGCTGGGGGTCGTCCAGCAGCCCCTCGATCGCCTCACAGAGCCGGATCGGGTCTCCCTCGGCCAGCGTCAGCGGCCCGGCCGCGCCGAAGGTGGCAACCATCGATTCGCTGGCCAGCTCGACGCAGGGCAGCCCGCAGGCGGCCATCTCGAGGGAGATCAGCGAGGGGTTGGTAAGCGAGAGCACCATCCCGACGCTCGCCTGGGAGTAGAGCTCGCCAAGTGCCGGCCCGTCGAGGACGCCCACCTGCCGCGCCGGGAAGCTGACGGGCAGCTCGGAGGCTTCCCCGTAGAGGACGATCTCCAGGTCGGGCCTGCGGTGAGCCAGCTCCTCGAGGCCCGACAGGCCCAGCGGAACGGCTCGGCGTGGCGTGGCCGCCCGTGCGTAGAAGACGACGAGGTCCTCGCGGCGGACTGTCTCCTTCGCCGGGCGGTAGATCGAGTGGTCGAGGGCCAGGTCGAAGTGGGAGGCCGTCACCCCGTAGCGCGTCCGGAGCAGCTCGGCCAGCCAGGGGCTGGCGGCGATGCAGTGGAACTCCTCGCGGTAGGTGGCCGCCGCCCACAGGGACTCGGCCGATGTGGCGTAGAACTCCGGCTCGTGATCCTGCACCAGGTAGGCCCTCCCGCCGGCGTTCGGGAGCAGCAGCACCCGGGGTGCCGTCTGCCAGCCGGTGGCGATCACCACATCAGCGCCGGCCCACTCCTTGAACCCCGAGTGGAAGGGGATCTCGGCGGCGTTGAAGAACTCGGCGAACTGCTCGGCCGTCGCCATCTCACCCGCCTGCGCGTGGCGGCCCTCGAAGTCCTCCAGCCAGATCGAGACGTCCAGCCCCAGGCCGCTCAGCGCGCGGGCCAGCGCGACGATCGTGGCGTGTCCGCCGCTGCCCCGCCGGAAGGACGGGATCACGATCGCCAGCGAGAGAAGCTCGCCCGATCGAGCGCCTCCCTCGCGAAGAGCCGCCGGGCCGGCGCGGGCGAGCTCGAGCATCGCCTCGCGTGGCGCGGACGGGGCGGCGACTCTGCCACCAGCCGCACCGCCTCTCAACGCGGAGCGGAGCCTGCCGAACGTCTGGGGGCTCACGAGAGCATCCGGCGCAGGCGCCTTGCCAGGGGACGAAGCGGGCGCAGGGCGAGCTGGACGACCCGGTAGCGCCGCAGCGACTGGGCGAAGCGCATCGGGGGTGTCGCTCGGATGCGGGCGATCCGGCGCTCGAAGCGCATGGCCCGCCTCGCGTAGCCGGCACGCTCGACAAGGTGCCCGTTGTAGATCTCGATCCCGCCCCGCAGGTCGGCCAGGAGGCCCCGCGCGCCCGCCGCGCCGCCGGGGGAGGGTTCGCGCAGAATCGCCTCGAGGGCTCCGGCCATGAACTGGCTCGACTGCTGCCAGTAGGGCCAGGCGCGGGCCGTCTCCAGCGCGTTCGTGCGAAGGAACTGAAGCAGCTCCCTGTCGCGTGCCAGCAGGTCCAGCTGGCGGGCGGTCCCGCGCAGGTCATCCCAGTCTGTGATCAGCCCGTTCCAGCCGTGCTCGATGTACTCCTCGTGACCAGTCACGGGGGTCACCACGCAGGTCGCCCCGCGGTGGAACCCCTCGAGCGGCGGCCCGAACATCCCCTCGACGCTCGAGAGCTTCAGGACCACGTCCGTCTGGGCGTAGAGGTCGGCCATCTCGCGGTGGCTGATCGGCCCCACGACCTCGTCGGCGACCACCTCGCCGAGCGCCTCGCGGTCGGTGCAGACGACCGTCACATGGTGTGGCTCGCGCATCGCCGAGGCGGCGTTGATCGCCTCCCGGACGTGCTTGAACCAGGAGTGGGGCGAACCCTCGACAAGCACCCTCAACGGCCCGTCGGCGTTCACCGGCGCGTGCTCGAGAGGAGCAAATACATCCTTTTCGATGCCGTTTCGGACCAGGTGGCAGGAGGCGTCCGGACGCAGCAGGCTCAGCGTCTCGCGAATCCAGCCGGCCTCGGTGATGAAGCTGACCGGCAGATCGAGCGTCAGGCCGGCGCCCAGCCGCTCGGCCTCGTCATGCAGGTAGAAGCGGTCCTCGATGCTCTGGATGAAGTAGGCGTAGCGCTCGGCCGAGAGCTCGAACAGGGTGAACGTCGTCTCCCACCAGGTGGCGATGGCGATGTCGTAGTGCTCCTGGCGGGCATGGTCGCGGTCGCGGACGTGGAGGTGGGGGAGGTGTTCGTAGCCGTGCCAGCTGGGGCCCTCGGCGTCGCGGACCAGGACCAGCGTGACGTCCCAATCGGGCAGCTGGCTGAGACGGCTGGCGTGCTGCACCACGACCCCCATCCCGCCGGACAGCGCCAGGTCATTGACCAGGAAGGCGACCTTCATCAGGCCGGATCGGCCCCGCCTGCGGCGGCATCGCTTCCCGACGGCTTGCGCCCGAGTTCGGCCTCGAGCTCGTGGATGTAGACGCGCCACTTCTCGAACTCGGCCGTCTGGGCTCGCAGCTCCTCGGTCTGCTTGGCGATCGTCTGATCCTGCTGGGCCAGGGCCTCGCGCAGCTGCACCCTGTAGCTCTCGCGTTCGCGCTCCAGGCGGCGGTCCTGCTCGGCGTCGGCCTGAAGCGCACGGGCGCCACGGGCCAGCAGCTCGTGGGAGGGCCCGAAGGCGACCAGGAAATGGCTGGCGACGGCCCGCTGCGCGTCGAGCCGGGCCTCGATCGTCTGCGTCAGCGGGGCGGCGTCCCAGTCGAGCAGAGCCGAGCCGTTCAAAGCGATCTGGCGCAGCATCGTCCGCTCGGGCGGCAGCAGCTGGGTCAGTTCCTCGAAGGCGCCGATCCCCCAGGAGCTCAGGTGGTGGGGGTTCTGGGTCGCCCAGAAGGCGTCATTGGGAACGCTCAGGACGAACGTCGCACGATGCTCGGCGGCGAGCGGAAGCGCCCACTCCAGCAGGGGCAGGAAGGTGCTCAGGTGCTCGACCACCTCGAAGCAGGTGATCACCGGGTCGCCCGGCGCCGCGACCAGCAGCCCGCCGATCCGCTCCAGCAGAGCCGGGTCGGTCAGGTCTCCGGCGATCCGGTCGGCCTCCGCAACCCCCAGCTCGGCCGCGGCCGCCGTGGCGGCTGACTCCTCGAGGTCCACCAGGACGATGTCCTTCGGGCGCTCCTCGCCCAGGGCGCTTGCCGCCGCCACCCCGTTGCCGCAGCCCAGGTCGGCCCAGGGGCCGCCCGAGAGGATCAAAGGAGCGGCGCTCAGGTAGCGGAGGTCATGCTCGACGCGAATCGCCGGCGCCGTCTCATGGGTGATTCGCTCTTGCCAATCGGACATGCGCCTCTTCCCGTCGCCAGGGCCGTCGGTATCGTAGCGGTGCCGATGAGCCCCGCTGAGAGCAGCCTGTCAACCAGCCTGCCGCGGCCACAGGGAGCACCGCTGCGCATCGCCTTCGCCGGAGCCGGCCGGTGGCTTGCCACCTGCGCCCCGCCGCCTGGGCGGACCCCCGACTGGACTGTTGCCTGGTTCAACCTCCGCCCGCTGGCCGGCGAGTCCGGGGCGAGCACCGATGATCTCGCAGCCTTCGCACCGCAGGTGACCGTCCTGTTCGATCCGGCCGCCCTGGCGCCAGAGTCGCTGGCGGCTCTTCCCGGCGTCACCCTCGGGGTGCTCGTCGGTGATCTCCCCGACGCGGCGGGCGCGGCCTCGATCTCGCGGCTCCATCGGCTGGTCTCGTTCAGGGGAGAGCTGACGGGAGCCCCCGTCGCCTCGACGGCCCTCTGGCGGGCCGTGCCGCCGCCCGTCAGCGACCTGATGTTCCGCCCCACGGCAGAGGTGGCCGCGGTGTCCAGGACGCCCCTCGCCATGTCCATCGGCCGCTCCACCGAGCACCGCGAGGCGATGCTCACCCCGGCCAAGCACCACCACGAGCTGCTGCACCTGATCGACGGCATCTACGGCCAGGAGCTCATCGAGCTGATGGGTGAATTCGACGTGGCCGTTCACGTCCCGGCCGAGCCGGGCACGGGGTTCGGCTCGCAGATCCCTCTCCACCTGGCCGCCGGGCAGCTCCTGCTCTCGGGGGACCTCGCCCCGGCCCACGGGCTTGAGCGCAACATCGACTACCTGCAGATCGACTCGCCCGAGGGCATCGTCTGGGTGCTCGAGCGGCTGCGCCGCTTCCCCGACATGCACCGGAAGATCCGCATCCGCGGGCGACTGAAGGCCGAGCAGTACCGCGCCTCGTTCCTGTTCGCCCGCCTGGCACACGATCTGCTGGCGGATGTGCGGGCCTTCGGGGCGGATGTTCCGGTGGCCTGAACTGCAGCCCGCGGGCAGGACGCCGTTATAGTCGCGGCCAGTGGGCTTCCGGGCTGCCATCAGACGAGGCGATCCTGCCGGCGGGACGGCGACAGGAGGCTCTGTCGAGACGGCTGTCGAGCCGCCGTTCTCGGCCGGCCATGAGCGGGCCGAAGAGGTCTTCCGGAGCCGCCTGCGCGGCCACCCGCATCTCACCGACCGTGAATCGCGCCTCTGCGAGCTGATCGAGTACTTCGGCTGGGAGACCGGACACAAGGCCCAGTACGCCACGCCCTGGTTCTACGAGGACGACCCGCGGGCCCGCGGCTACGAGAAGGCCCTGGGGGTCGACAACATGACCTTCCAGATCCTCCACATGTACTCCCTGTTCAACAGGATGGATCCGGAGCGCCACGACTTCTTCTGGATCTACGACGGGATCCTCGAGCGCCTCGAGGCGCTGGGCGGACCGGAGGCCGTATGGGCGCTGGACTTCGGCACGGGTCTGGGGCAGATCGGCCTCTCCATGGCGCTGGCGGGCTACCGGACCGTGCAGAGCGACCGCGTTACCGAGTTCCTGAGCTTCATCTCCTTCCTGGCCAAGAACCGGGGTGTTGAGCCGGTCCTCCACCACGCCCCGACCGATCACTCCTTCTTCGATCCGTCATCGCAGGAGGGTCCCTGCGGCCTGGTCGTGGAGTGGTCGGCCTTCGAGCACGTGGCCGACACGATCCCGGCGCTCGAGCAGATCACCTCCTCACTGGTGCCGGGCGGGATGTTCGTCACGACGACCTTCTGCAAGGACTGGACCCCCGAGCTGCTGGAGCACTACCGGCGCGACTCGCAGGACGACGAGATCGCCGATCAGTACCTGTCGGGCAAGCCCGACGAATGGCTGCGGGAGCGCTTCGAGGTGCTCTCGCCGCCCAACACCATCGCCAAGGTCCTGGTCCTCAGGGGCTAGCTGCGGATGCGCTCCGAGCCCCCGGCCCGGACGTCCTGGAGCGCATCTGAGATCAGCCGCGGGTAGACCGTGGAGGCGCGAAACCGCTCCGCCTCGAGGCGCCCGGCTGCCTGAACATCGGCGAAGGCCTGCGGGTCGGCGGCCAGCTCGTCGAGCACGGCCAGCAGCTCCCCGCCGGTGTTGATCTCGAGGAAGTGGGTGCCCGGCTCGAGGCCGTGAGTCGGGCTCAGGGGCTCGGAGATCACCAGGTGCCCGGCGGCCAAGGCGATGCTGACGCGGTTCTCAAACGACGGGTAGGGGTTGTTGTGGAGGTTGATCTGCACATCGGTCCGTCCCAGGTAGCGCAGCAGCAGATCGCCGTTCAGCCCGTGCCCCACGTGGATCACCCGGTGGGCTGCCTTGGCCTTGGCCAGCAGCTGCTCGCGGTGCTCCGTGGAGCGCCCGACGAAGAGGATCCGCGGTGGCAGGGCGCGCTCGTGAGGGTCCATGAACAGGCTGTCCGCGACGGGCAGCGGCTCGGAGTGCCACACAGGGATCACCCCGCCGGCGGTCTGGGCGATCAGCGGGTCGAAGGAGATGATCCGGTCGAAGTTGGCGCGGTCGACCTGTTCGAGCCACCACATCCTGCCCTGCAGGTCGGGATGGTCTGCCCCCCGCCCGCGGGGCAGCGGCTCGGTCAGATAGCCGATCGTCACGGCCCGCAGGGGAGCGAACAATCCGGCGGGGATGATCTCCGGGCGGAAGACAAGCACCACGTCGGGGTCGAGGTCCTGCAGGTGAGCAAGGAGCGGTGCCGCCGGGGCGGCTGCGCGGAAGTCGACGAACTCCGGCTGAAGGCCACCGGCTGTCTGCTCCAGAGCGCACTGGCGGAAGAAGCCGCCCTGCCCGACGAAGGCGACCCGCGTGGCGGGACCGCTCACAGCTGCTCGGCCACCTGGGGCGCACGCCTGTCGAACAGCACGAAGCCGCCGATCAGGGCCGCCAGGCCCAGGCCGATGGGGATCATCAGCAGGGCCGTGCCGCCGATCGCTTCGGCCGCCGTCGGGTAGGCAGGGTCGATGAAGACGTGGCGGGCCTCCTGCAGGATCGCCGCGAATGGGTTGGCCATCAGGACGTGGGACAGGTTCACTTCGACGCCGAACACCGTGATGGGCGCCAGTCCTGAGATCGCGATGAAGATCCCCGAGGCGTAGAAGGTCATCTGCATGACCACATCCCAGATCGGCTTGATGTCGCGATAGCGGACGTAGGAGACCGAGAGGATCATGCCGAGCCCCGTCGAGAGCAGGGCCAGCAGCAGCAGGACGAACGGCAGCAGCAGCCAGCTCAGACGGGGCGAGGCGCCGGCGGCCAGCAGGAAGATCACCACCGGGATCAGGTTCAAGGCGAGGTTCATCGCGCAGGTGACAACGAGTGAGAGCGGCACTGCCAGGCGGGGGAACTCGATCTTGCGGACCAGGTTCTCGCGCAGGACCATGCAGGTGACGGCTCCGCCTGTCGATTCGCTGAAGAAGTTGAAGAGGACGATCCCCAGCAGAAGCGCAGCCGGGAAATAGGGCTCCGTGTTGGTCGCGGCCAGGACCGACTTGCTGAGGACCAGGTAGATGACCCCGAACAGCAGCAGCGGGCGCATCAGCTGCCACAGGTAGCCCAGGGCCGAGCCGAAGAAGGCCAGCTTGAACTCGGTCTTGGCCAGGGTCCATGTCAGCTGCCACAGGCGGCGGGGATCCGATCCGAGGGCGGAGGGGCCCTTGATCGGGCGACCCAGGCCCTCGGGCAGGGTGATCGGGCCGCCGAGGTCGGCCGGCTGGGCGGTCTGAGTGCTCACCCGATCAGCTCGGCCCGGGCGGGGGACGTGGAGCGCTCGATCGAGAGCTCGAAGGGGAGATCCAGCAGCGCGTCGGAGTGATGGGGGCCGGTCACGACGATCGAGAGCATCCGTTCCCGGCGGTCGATCCAGGCCCCTCCCTGCCGGGCGATCGAGGGCGTCACGTGGTAGCGATCGGCCGCCAGGACGTTCTCGAAGCGGATCCGCAACAGCACCTCCTCGCCGGCGGCGAAGCTGCCCCAGCGGGGGTTGGTGGTGACGTTGGAGGCCGACATCACGTGGTCGCGGTGGCTGTTCTGGATGTCGATCCCGAACAGGGGGTTCTCGATCTCCTCGAGGAAACGGGCCCGGGCCACGAACGTGCAGGGCCTCTGCGTCGGGAGCACCTCTGCGCGCACCCCCTGCTCGTCCTCGAACCAGGCCTCGGTGATCTCGGCCCGCCGATCGCCGTCGCGGCGCTCGGACTCGCTTTCGGCGGACTCCGAGCCGGCCACCCGCTCGGCCGCGTCGGAGGCCCCCTGGGTGTCCGTCGCGATCGCGATCGAGGGGCTCCTCGCCTGGCCGGGGTTCTCCTCCTCGGCGGCGATCCGCTCGAGCTCACGCGCCTGCTCGGAGAAGTTCAGCTCGAGGTAGCGGTTGCCCACGTGCTCGGGGTCGCCCAGGACGACGGGCCGGCCGTGCTCGAGGAGCAGGGCCCGGTCGCAGAAGCGCTGGGTGGCGGCCATGTCATGGGTGACGAACAGGACGGTCGCGCCGCTGCGCCTGATGCGCTCGAACTCGTCGTAGCACTTCTGCTGGAAGGCGGCATCGCCCACCGCCAGGACCTCGTCGATCAGAAGGATCTCGGCGTCCACGTGGATCATCACCGAGAAGGCCAGCCTGACCAGCATCCCCGAGGAGTAGTTCTTGATCTTCAGGTCGATGAAGTCCCGCAGCTCGGCGAAGTCGATGACGCTGTCGAAGCGCTTGCGCGCCTCGCGGGGGCTCAGCCCGAGCATCGTTGCGTTGAGCATCGCGTTGTCCCGAGCCGGAAGGTCGGGGTTGAAGCCGACGCCGAGCTCGATGAAGGTGGACATCGGCCCGTTGACGTAGATGCTTCCCTGATCGACCCGGTAGATCCCGGCGAGGCACTTCAGGAGCGTCGACTTGCCCGATCCGTTTCGTCCGACGATGCCGAAGAACTCCCCCGGCTCGACGGCGAAGGACACGCCCCGGAGCGCGTTGAGCGTGTCGGTCGCACTCCGCCTGAAGGGGTGCAGGGCACGCTCCTTCAGGGTGCTGACCTGCTCGCGCGGGATCTCGAATCTCTTGTGGACCCGGTCAACCACCACCGGGGGCATTGCTTGCTTTGCCATCGCTAGCTGACAGCGTACCCGCGCCGTCCCCCGCTCACGGCAGCCCCGTTGCGTGGAAAGCCGCAAGGATGCAGGCTGTGAGCAGCCCCGATCGCGCCCCGCGCCTCGTCATCAGCGTCCTCGAGCCCGAACCCGTCTCGTGGGAGATGCCGGCCGCCGAACCGCACCGGGACACCTTCATCGCCGGTGGGTTCAGGACCCTCCACGAGCTGGCTGTCGCCGCGGCCGCCACCGGCCGCGAGGTGGAGATGCGCGGCCCCGTCTCGCTCCCCGTGCTGGATGAGCTCGCCGAGGCGGGGGGAGCGCGGCCCGAGCTGCCCGGCGAGCCGCGCCGCCCCGAGAAGGACGACATCGTCGTGGTGCTCGGAGGGGGCGCCGATGTGATGCGCTTCGCCCGCTTCGTCCTCTCGCCGGCCCGCTTCGTCGTGGCGCACCTCTCACCGCCGGGGCTGACCGGATGGCCCTTCGTGGAGGGCTGGGAGATCCAGTCCTACCTGACGGTCGACCCCGCGTCGGTGGCGCGCCCCGAGCACTTCCGGGCGATGGCGGCGCTCGGGGTCGACATCTGGACCCACATGCCGCGCGTGCAACAGCTCGCCCTTGACGCAGGGGCGCGCTGCTCCTTCATCGGCAACGGAGACCCGTTGCCGTTCGTCACCGCCCGGGCCGAGAAGGACCTTCCCGTCGTCTATCTCGAGGCCAACGGATGGAGCCCGCTCGCCCGGCAGGCTGCCGAGCTGATGGAGACTCCCGCGACAGCGATCCCCAAGAGCTCGCACGAGCAGCTGATGGAGATGATGGGCCGGGCTCGCATCCTGCTGTGGCCTGCCCGCCTGACCGGCCACGGGCGGGTCCTGTGGGAGGCGCGCTCGCAGGGCGCCGTGGTGGTCGGCCTGGAGAGCAACCTCTACGCGACGGGCCTCGAGGAAGCATCGGGAGCGGTGGCTGTCTCGACGGTTGACGAGATGGCCCAGGTCGCCGAGCAGCTTCTCGGTGACCCGGCGCGCCTGGCGAGTCTCTCCGAGGCAGGGCGTCACAGCGCCCGCGAACAGGTCGACTGGCGCAGCTATGTCGAGCGGGTCGATGCCGCGATCTGCGACGTGGAAGCCGCTGAGCGGGACCCCGGCGCGGGCGCCCGAGCCGTCATGGGGGAACGTCTCGAGGGGCCGCTCGAGGAGCGCCGGGTTGCGCTCGAGCGGGTGGCCGAGCTCGACCGGGCTCTGGCCGACAGCACGGAGCGGGTCAGGGTGCTGGATGTCGAGCTGGCGGCCGCCGCGCGGGTGATCGCCGAGCTCGACCCGCTGGCCAGGCCTCGGGTCGCGGAGGCCCGATCGCGTCATCTGCTCGGCGAGCTGCGCCGCCGGGTAGTCTCGCGGCTGGTGGCGCTGCGCTCATGATCCATGGCTGTTGCCTGACGGCCGCCAACTACGCGGCCCACGCGCGCGTCACGGCCGAATCCTTCCTCGAGCAGCACCCGGGCTCGAAGTTCTCGGTGCTCTCCGTCGAAGAGCCGGCTCCGGCCTTCTCGCAGGACGAGCCCTTCGAGGTGCTCCGCCCCGCTGACATCGGTGTCGATGACTCCGAGCTGGCCCGCCGCTCGACGATGTACTCGACCCAGGGCATGGCCGGCTCGATGAAGCCCCTGCTGATGGCCGCGATACTGGCCCGGGGAGAGGGATCGGTGGTCCTGCTCGATGCCGACAGCTGCGTCTATGGCGACCTTGGGTTCCTCGAGGGGTTGCTGGCGGATCACCCCGTCCTGCTCTCGCCCCATGCGCTTCACCCTCACGGGCTGTGGCGCGAGGACGGGCCGGAGCAGATCTTCCTTCGGGCCGGTGTCATCAACGCCGGGTTCGTGGCCGTGGGGCCCGGCGGCGAGCCCTTCCTGGACTGGTGGGCTGAACGGACCCACCGGCGCTGCATCTACAACCAGCGACGCGCTCTGCTCGTCTCGCAGATGTGGCTCACGGCGGCCGTTGGACTGTTCGGCAGCGACGTGCTGCGTGACCCCGGCTGCAACGTGGCCGGCTGGAACCTCCAAGCCAGAGATGTCGAGTGGGACGGCGAGCGGCCGACGATCGAGGGAGGCCCGCTGCGCCACTTCCACTTCGCCTGCAGCTTCGATCCGCGCCGCACAGGGGAGCTGACGACCCTCCCCGCGCAGGCCGCCTGGTGGCCGGCGCTGGATGAGCGGCCTGGCGTCGCAAGGCTGGTCGAGGGCTATTCGAAGCGCCTCCTGGAGGCCGGCTTCGAGGAGGCCTTCGCCACCCCGCCGCGGCAGCTGACGACGCCCGGCGGCAAGCCGATCGAGCCGTGGATGCGCGAGAGCTACCGGGTCGGTGTGATGGACGCCGAAGAAGCCGGGACGCCCGAGCCTCCCAACCCCTACCTCGACGGGGACGCCGCGTTCTTCGAGTGGCTGGCCGGGCGGGCCGCGGTCGAGGCCGACGAGGGTGGCGAGGACTGGGGCGAAGAACGCGAGATCCTCACGGCCCTCCTCGATCGCAGGGAGCTGCTGGGGCGGATCGGGGAGCTCGAGACGATTCGCGACGAGGCGATCACCTGGGCCGAGCGCTCGGACCAGCGGATCCTCGAGCTCGAAGCCGAGCTGCAGGGGACCCAGGGCCGCACGGCGCCGCCTCCGGCGGGCCACGAACGGGGTGCCTTCGTCCAGCGGGTGGGACGCTCCCCCGCCGGCCCGCCCCTCCGTGCCGCCCGAGACGCGGCTAAAGACCTTCGCCGGCGGGCTCGCTCCTCAGGGAAAGGCTGAGCCGAGGCCAGGCTCACCGACGGAACGGACCAGGAGCCGGGCGGGCTCGCTGTCCAGCGCAAGTGCCGCGGCCGGCTCTCCGCTGAGCGGGAGATCGGTGACCCATGGCTCCGGGCCGCCCGCGGGGATGGGCGCTCCGATGCCCCCGCCGTGCCACTTCAGCACCGCCTCGTGTCGTGTCCAGGCGCGAAGGAAGGCGGAGCGGCGCCCGGCCGGGTCCAGTGCACGCAGGGTCTCGGCCGTCTCGGGGCCGAGCGCCCGTGCTGCCAGGGCGAGATCGTCGATCTTCCCCCGGGGAAGCTGCAGGTCGATCCCGACGCTCCCCTCCGGGGCGAAGGCGTAGAGGGCGAGATGCCCCGAATGGGAGAGATTGAAGGACGGGGCTCCCGCCCGGTGATCGAGCAGGCGGGGCTTGCCATTTGGGTCCCGCTCCAGCAGGAGCCCCCCGGGGTCGTCGCCGAGGTAGCCACCGAGGAGCGATCGCAGCAGACCGCGCCCGCGGGCCCACCTCCGCCGGGCATCCTCGGAGATGATCGCCGCGGCCCGGCGGCGCTCGTCCGCAGAGAGCAGATCGAGCCGGTGCGGGCCGACTGCGTCCAGATCGGCGACCCAGACGTGCGCCTCGCCGGCCGCGAGTTGCAACCGGCGCCCACCGGCAGGGCCGTTGGTGATCATGAGGGCCGTCGGTATGGCGTCCTCTGAGGTGCCGTTTTGCTCAAGCTTGGGGCCGCTGTACTCGATAGCCCAATTGTGACCATCCGCATGCTCTCCCACACATCTTCCGGCCCTCGCAGAGCGCGCCGCCGCATCCTGGCCCTCACGGGCACGCTCGTGGCACTCGCCCTGTGCGCCCTGCCGTCATCGGCAGGTGCGGCCGAGGCCGGGCTCAACATCTCAAACCTCGGGCCCCAGCAGGTGGCCGGGGTGAGGACGCTGGGAGTCCACTGGGTGCGGATGTTCCTCAGCTGGCGCGCCATGCAGCCCTCCCGCGGTGCAATCGACCCGAACGTCCTGAACAGCTACGAACAGTCATTCCTTCAGCTTCCCGCGGGAACCAAAGTGATCCTGGACGTCGTGGACACGCCGCAATGGGAGACCGGCTCGAGCGATGAACACGCCGCCCCGGCGAACCCCCAGGACTATGCGGCCTTCGTGGCCACGCTGGCCCACCGGTTCGCCCCCTGGGTGGGCGCCTATGAGATCTGGAACGAGGAGGACGCTCCGGCATGGTGGACGGGAGCTCCCGACCCGGCCGGCTACGTGCGCCTCCTGCAGGCGACCTACCCGGCCGTCAAGGCGGCCGACCCGGCCGCGACCGTCCTGCTGGGCGGGCTGACGGGCAACGACTACCCCTTCCTCGAAGGTGTCTACGCGGCCGGCGGCAAGGGCTCGTTCGACGCCGTCGCCGTCCACACCGACACGGCATGCAACATCCTCTCTCCCTACGACTTCCTGCGGGGGGTCGACAACCGGCTCCTGGTCGACTCGTTCCTGGCCTACCGGGAAGTGCACGCCGTGATGACGGCCAACGGTGACGCCAAGCCGATCTGGATGACCGAGCTCAGCTGGCGCACCACGAACTCGACCTGCAACGAAGGCGCCTGGGCCGGGCAGAAGGCCGGTGGCGTCAGCGACGAACAGCAGTCGACCTATCTGAGCCAGGCCTACCACTGCCTCGCGCAGGACCCCTACGTCCAGCTGGCGCTGTGGTTCCCCTACAGCGACGAAGGCGCAGTCACCTCCGGCCTGGTTCGCGCCGACGGCTCGCGCAAGCCCTCGTGGGGCGCGATGCGCTCCTACATCCGCAACGGCGACAAACTCTCGGAGTCCTGCGGTGTCTTCACCGGGCCGAAAATCAGGGTCTCCTCTCCGGCGAACCACCTGAAATACACCGGTCCGCTGCCGATCCACGTCTCGGCCAGCAGCTCGCAGGGCGTGTTCCGCATCCGCCTCGAGGTGGACGGCCGCCTGATCCGCAACTACGACGGGAAAACCTACCCCTCGACGCTGGACGGAGCGATCACCTGGCAGGGCGCCAAGCACATCTCCTTCGGCGCTCACACGCTGACCTTCCTGGCCTACGACAAACAGCGCAACGTCTCCCAGACGACGATCACCGTCTTCCACGGCAAGCCCAAGCCGAAGGTCCGCCGTCACGCCAGGCGACACGCCCGCCGGCACGCCAAACGCCACCCCTAGCGCATCGGGCCCAGCCCGTCGCTAGTCTGCCCGCCCGTGCGCGTCACACGCCTGGAGATAGATGGACCGCTGGTGATCGAGCCCGCCGTCCACGGCGACGAGCGGGGTTTCTTCGTCGAGACCTACAGGCGCCAGTGGAACGAGGACGGTTCGATGCCGGCGGCCGAGACCTTCGTTCAGGACAACCACTCTCGATCCGCCAGGGGCGTGGTGAGGGGCCTTCATTTCCAGATCGGAACCGGGGTGGCAAAGCTGGTCCGCTGCGGACGGGGCCGGATCTTCGATGTGGCGGTTGACCTAAGGGCGGGATCGCCGACCTACGGAAAGTGGGCGGGGGTGGAGCTCGACGACGAGTCGATGAGGGAGTTCTACGTTCCTGTCGGTTTCGCTCACGGCTTCTGCGCGATCAGCGACGTGGCGGACGTCTTCTACAAGCAGACCGGCTACTACGACGCCGCCGTTGAACGGGCCATCGCCTGGGATGACCCGCAGATCGCGATCGACTGGCCCCTGCCGGCCGCCGAGCTGACCGTCTCAGAGCGAGACGCCGCCGCACCGAAGCTCAGCGAGATCGCCGCTGAACTGCCGTTTCGCTGGAGCGCCTAGCCACCCAGGCGGAAGCTCAGCGAGGCCGCAGGACCCTGCGCCGCGCCTCTGACGGCGGCGCTGCCCCGGAGCCTGTAGCGGCCGGGTGCAAGGCGCAGGCCGGCCAGGCTCAGCCCGTTGGCCCCCGGCGCATCGGCGTGGGTGAGCCGGGCGACGACCGGGGTCCGGGACGGGAGGAGGCGCACGAGCGTGAAGCCGGCCCGGGCGCGGAGGGAGTCGCGGTAGGTGATGAGCAGCCGTCGGTGGGGCGCCGGCCTCTGGAGCCTCAGTGCGGTAATCCGGGGCGCGGGGCGGACGGTGTAGGTGAAGGTCGACGTGGAGCTGTTGCCGCAACCGTCGGTGGCGACGCGGCTGACCGTGAATCTGCCGGGTCTCCCCGTCCAGATGGCCTGGTGCGAGGCGGTGGGGTCGAGGACGAGTGGATCGGCGCTGTCGCCGGCGGTCACCGAGACGGAGGCCGCCCTGGCCCGCTGCGGGTAGACGGTGACGCCCTGGTCGCTTGCGATGTGGAGCACCGGGGGAGCGCCGACGAGGACCGTGGCCCGCTGAGCCTGGGACTCGACCTGCCCGAGCGAGTCCTCGGCTCGGGTTTCGATCAAGTGGCTGCCCGGTGCCAGGGTGAGCCGGACGCTCGTTTCGCCCGGAGCGAGAGGGATCCTCCGCACGGGGGAGCCGTCGAGGCTGAGCCGCAGAGCCGCGGCGGCGACGGCGGGATCCGGGTCTGCGACCACGCCGATGGACACGTTGAACCCGGGGCTGCAGGCGCTTGGGATGACGCTCCGCGGCGGGGCGGCGATGTCGGCGTTGATCAGCAGGGCGTAGTCCTCGGCCAGGCCGTCCTCTGCGGGGCCGAGGTCGACCGGCGGCGGTTCGAAGACGCGGATGCTCTCTTCCTCGACCGCCACGGCGGCCAGGGCCCCTTCTGTGTCGAGGCCGATGAAGTCGCCCGCTTTGACGGGCACCCGGGCGGGGAAGGCGAAGGTGCCTGCCCCGAGCGGCGCGGACACGCCGTCGCTGGTTCCGGCGGCCGTGAAGGGTTCGCTGGGGCCGGGGCCGAGTTCGTCTCCGGGTACCGGCTCGAGAACCCGCAGGCGCAGCATCTGGGGGTCCGAGCCGGCGACCGTCTGAATTCGCCAGCGGACGATCGTGCCGCTGATCGGGGCCCTGAACCAGTCGAGGTGTTCGGGGGAGATGGTCGTCACGAGGGTGCAGGCTTTCGGGCAGGCGGGGTGGGGAACGATGATCCCCTCGGGGATCCCCAGGGAGTCGCCGAACGTGACGCTGGCGCCGGCGCTCACCGGGACGAGCGCCAGGACAGCGGTCGCGAGCAGGCTCGAGCGCAGGATTCGCCGGGCCATCGGCGGGCCTACCAGCCGGGAGCCCGCATCAGGGCGGTCCTGAACTCCTCCCGGGCCCTCGCGAGCGGCTCGGGTCCGGCGGTGCGCCAGTAGTCAAGGCGGCGCCGGCTGGCGCTGATCTGCCCCCTCATGGTGGGCCGCGCCTGAAAGCCGGCCGTATAGCCGCGCGAGAGCAGGGCGCAGCTCGACCCCAGGCGGGCGTACTGGGCGTAGAGCAGATCGGGGGCGATCGGCAGGCTCGCATCGCCCAGACGGCCGATGCCGCCGATGCCGAGCCGAAGGCCGGCCCCGCGGACGACGGCGCTCACACGTTCGAGCTCCGGTGACTCGAGTAGTTCGAAGCGGTTGCGCAGCCCCATCGACAGAGCCAGATCGTTCAGGCCCACGTGGATCTCGCCGAGGCTCTCCAGGGCCGCGATCGCCTCGATGTCGGCGACGGCCGCGGGGGTCTCCAGCAGCGGCACGACGGTGGCCCGACCGGCGACGATCTCCAGGAAGCCGGCCAGCTGGGCCGCGGACTCGAACATGGGCAGCATCAGGACCTCGACGCCGTGCTCCAGCAGCCGCTCGACTTCCGGGGCGGTCTCCGCCCAGAGCGGGTTCACCCGGGCGAACAGCCGGGCGGTATGCAGGGCCCGGCCGACCTTCGCAAGGCGCTCGACGCTGTGCCCGGAGATCCAGGTGTTCAGGCCGGCCTGGCGCCCCGCCTTGCCGATTCGCTCCAGATCGAGCCCCACCCGGTCGACGCCGGCGGCGTCGGCGCTGCCCGCCAGACGGGGGTCGTCGGTCCACAGGGTCAGCAGAAAGGGCTGCGGTTTTTCCCGTAGGAGAGTGCCGTCGTGCGTCGTCGCTGCGCCCCGTAGCGGCGCGGAGCCAGGCGAATCGACGACGCTGCTCACGAACGCAGGATGTCATCCTTAGGGCTGCGATGCCCGAGGGACAGAAAAGGTCGCTGCGAGAGCGCACCAACGGCTACACGGTCACTCCCGGCCAGTACGTCGTCCTGGCCTACTGCGCGCTGGCGGCCCTGACGCTGATCGTGCTGACCGGCGCGGCCGTGCGGCTGACCGGGTCGGGCCTGGGCTGCCCGACCTGGCCCAAGTGCTACGGCAACGTCTACCCGCCGCTGAACACCCATGCGGTGATCGAGTTCTCCAACCGCATGCTGACCGGGCCGGTCGTGATCTTCGCGGGTCTGGCATGGGTCGGGGCGCTACGGCGCAGGCCCTACCGGCGCGATCTGGTCTGGCTGGGGGGCATGCTCCCGCTGGGGGTCGTCGGCCAGGCGGTCCTGGGCGGCTTCACGGTCAAAGGGGCCCTCGACTACGGCTGGGTCATGGGCCACTTCGCCCTGTCGATGCTGATCATCCTGGCTGCCGCGCTGCTGCTGTGGCGCTCCAAACTGCCCGACGAGGACCCCGCGTCGGCCGCGGCCGACGCCGCCGAGGGAGTGGACCGGGGCCTCTCGCGGATGCTGGGGGGCCTTGTCGCCTTCGGCGCGCTGGTGATCTTCGCCGGCACGGCCGCAACGGCGGCGGGACCCCACGCAGGCGGGTCGCCGGGCCAGAAGATCAACCGCCTGGCCTTCGACGGCCGCGGAACGATGGACTTCGTGATCCACCGCCACGCCGAGATCGCCTTCCTTTTCAGCATCGCCTCTGTGGCCGTCTGGTTCCTGGCCAGGCGCCGCCAGGCTCCGGCCAGGGTTCAGCGGCCGCTGACGGTGCTCTGCGTGCTGCTGGCCCTGCAGGGGGTCGTGGGGCTCGATCAGTACGAGACGCACCTCCCGACGCAGATGGTCTGGGTCCACATCGCGATCGCCTGCTGCGCCTGGCTGGCCACGATCTGGTCGGCCTGTGAAGCGGGAGTTCTGGCCCGCCACAGCCGGGCCGGGGCGCTTCCCAAGCGTCCCGAGGGCTCTCTGCGCACCGCCACGCCGGTCGAGTTCCCCGGAAATTAGGGACTCTTCGGGTCATAACTCCCGTGTTTTCGGGTCCGTCGTCCGCGACAGCGGTTAGCGTGCCCGAAGCAACAGACATTCGAGAAGGGAGTGGCATGACCAAGAACGAGCTAGCTGAGAAGGTCGCCGCGAGCACCGGATTGGCCGGCAGCCAGGCAAGGCAGGCAGTGGAGGCGACGATCGAGTCGATCTCCGACGAGCTGGCCGCTGGTGGGGAGGTCGCGCTTGCCGGCTTTGGCAAGTTCAGCGTCAGCCACCGGGCTGCCCGTGACGGACGCAACCCCTCCACAGGGGAGACGATCAAAATCGCAGCATCCAAGGCCGCGAAATTCTCGGCCGCCAGCGCGCTGAAGAAGCGTCTGAACCCCTAAGGAGACTCAAGTGTCACCGGTTCAATAGAACCGGTGACACCGCTCCTTGCGCCTCCGGGACATCAGGAGATGATCATCTCCCACCGCCGGCGCTTTGTGATCCTGGCGCCCTGGAAGACGGCCAGCAGCACCATCCGGGCCCGGCTGGGGACTCTCTGCGAGAGCCCCTACAGCGCCTTCTACCACCTCAATCCCGATCTCGGCCGGGTGGTTCACCAGCACCTGACGCTGGCCGACTTCGCCGAGCTCCCCGAGTCGCGCCTGGGCTACAGGACGGCGGCCTTTGTACGCAACCCATACGACCGCGTCTACTCGGGCTTCCATCAGCTGATCAGGGATGTCAGCCACCAGCCGCGAGCTGATTTTCCCGACGAGGAGGTGCGAGCGCTGGTGATGATGCAGCTCGCAGAGAACTACGCGCACCTGGGTCGGGCGGAATTCGCCTTCGAGGCGTGGCTGGCATTGCTCCAGGAGCGCCAGGTCGAGGATGCAGGGCGCAACAGCAGCTTCCCGCTGCATCCGGCGAACTACTGGACCCACCGGGACGGCCGCCAGGAGGTCGACTTCATCGGCCGTGTCGAGAGCTTCGAGACGGACTTCGACCGCCTCTGCGCCGAGCTGGGCGTCGAGGCGGACAGCCGGGCGAATGCCAACGTCAGCGCCCGGGAATCCGAGCTGGCGGGGGACGAGCACGGCTACCGCTATGCGGCCCGCATGAGCTCCGGGGCGCGGCGCAAGGTCAACGAGCTCTTCCGCGAGGACTTCGCACTGTTCGGCTACGAGCAGCTCACCTGACTCAGGCGCCGCGAGGGCCTCCGAAGCGCTCGAGGCCGTCGTCGGGGATCTCCTCCCAGGGGACAGCTGAGTCCAGGTACAGGTGAGCCGAGGGCCGGATCCCCGGATCCCCGTCGAGGGTCCCCAGCCGGATGGCCACTTCCTCATCGCGGAGAGGGTCGCCGCTGAAGACGGCAGAGCCGCAGTTCTCGCAGAACAGCTTGGGCACGCCGCTCGTGTGTTTGTAGGCCTTGATCACCTCGGCGCCCTGCAGGAGCGCGAACCCGCTCTGCGGCACGCGGCCGTTCGCCGATGAGCCTGTGCCGGTGCGCCGCTGGCAGTGGGTGCAGTGGCAGTAGCCGGCGCTGATGAACGGAGCCGTGAGCTCGTAGCGGACGGCTCCGCAGAGACAGCCTCCCTGGAGGGGATGCTCAGGAGAGGGTGGCTCAGGGGGTGCCATGGGCCAAGTCTATGACGAGCGTCCGGGAGCTTTCTTGCAGGATGAGATTCCCGCGTGAGCTTTTCCGGTGCGGGGCGTCTCAGGGGTGTCAGCAATCCCCAGTCCGGCCCAGGATGCGGCCGAGGAGGTAGCAGGATGAGAAGCTTCAAGGCAGCCCTGGTGACAATGGCCCTGGCGCTGGCGATACCCGCCGCGGCGCTGGCCCACCACGCCACGCATCACAGTGCAAGCTCGCACGCCAGGCACCACAAGCACCACGCCCACCTGGTCCGGTTCGTCGCGGGCACGGCCCACAAGACGACCACAGCCACACACAGCACCGCCACAACGGTCACGACGACCACCACCACGGAGACCCCCGGCGAATCGGTCGGCACGGTCCTGTCCTTCGAAGGCGGCGTGCTGAAGATCACGCTGGGCGATGGCTCGGTCGTCGGCGGCAAGGTCACCGAAAACACCCGGCTCGAGTGCGCCTCGGCGGCTCAGGGCCAGGAAGGCTCGGATGACGACGGCGATCAGAACGACCAGGGCGACGATCAGAACGAGCACGGCGGACAGCCGCCCGTCTCGGGTGGTCATGACCAGCAGGGCCCCGGCTCCTCGCATGGAGACGACCAGCACGGCTCGCTCTCAGAAGTCATGCAGCCCGAATGCACCGTGGCCGCATTGGTCGCCGGCGCGAAGGTCGAGGAGGCCGAGTTGACGCTGACCAGCGCAGGAGCGGTCTGGGAGAAGGTCAGCCTGACGAAATAAAGATGTGTCCAGACCGGGAGGGTTTGCCCCTTTCCGGTGTCTAGGTTGCAAAGGGGAGGCTGGCTTCACGGCTGGCCTCCTCGCCGCAACGCCAACCACATGAGCCCAAACGTCTCGATCAGATTGCTCGCCGCCCAGTCGGACGGCCGGCTCCTCGACCTCGTAAGCAGGGGGAACGAACGCGCCTTCGAGGCGCTGGTCAGCCGCTACAGGGCGCCGCTGCTGCGCTACTGCGCCCGTCTGGGGTTGGGTGACGCGCTGGCCGAGGATGTGGTGCAGCACTCGCTGCTGAAGGCCTGGCTGGCATTGACCGGGGGGACGACGGTCCGCGCAGTGCGCCCCTGGCTCTACCGGATCGTCCACAACCTCGCTATCAGCTCGATCCGCGTCACACACGAGCAGCCGGGTGTGCTGCCCGAGACGCTCGAGCAGGGGGCGATCGGCTCGACCCCCGCCGGAGCCGAGGACCGCCTGGCGGCAAGGGAGGCGCTCGGACACGTCGCGGCACTTCCGGAGATGCAGCGCCACGCAATCGTCCTGACTGCGATCGAGGGACGCAGCCACGAAGAGGCGGCCAGCGTCATGGGGATCACCGACGGGGCCGTAAGAGGCCTGGTCCACCGGGCGCGGGCAAGCATCCGCACTGCGGCGGCCGCAGTGATGCCGCCAGGCCTTCACAGCTGGCTCAGCCGGGGGACCGAGGCGCTGCCGCTGGCCGACCGCTCCGGTGAGATCTCCGCCGGCGCGGGTGTCCTCGGCTTGACGGGGATCCTGACCAAGGGAGTCCTGGTGGCCGCAACGGCGGGCTTGGTGATTGCCGGCGGATCGGCCGTTCAGGGCAGGCACCACGGCAGGCCGCACCACATCGCGTCGCATTCCGCCGCCGTCGCTGGGACTGTGACGCCGGCGGCCATGGACATCGCCCCATCGGGCTCGAGCAGCACTCGGAGTGCCCTGCGGGCCGAGTCGCGAGGGAACGGGCGGGGTGGCGGTGACGCAGGTCGGCACTCCGGCTCAAAGGGCAGCTCCCGCCACGGGACAACTGCCCTCCCAACGACACAGACGACCGTCCAGTCCCAGAGCTCGGATGGAGCTGCAGGGCAGGACCGCCATTCGTCGGGCAGGGGAGACGGATCGACAGGGGGGCGGCAGGAAGGCCATCACGGCAGCGGCAGGAGTGAGGGAAGCGGGACATCCGGGTCGGGAGACTCCGGGCGTGGCTCGGGAGACTCGGAAACGGGACAGGCGAGTGGGAGCGGCGGCGGTGGCTCCTCGGCCTCCTCCGACGGCGGCTCATCCGGCGGGGACTCGGGCAGCGGAGGCTCGGGGTCGGGCGGCTCGAGCGGGGACTCGGGCTCAGAAGTGACGCAGGCCTCCTCCGGCCATGACGGCTCGGGGTCGGGCGGCGGCGGTGCCGATCAGACGAGCGGGGACTCCTCGCCCAAGAGCACAACGGAACACACCTAGCGAGCCGCGACAGAGCCGGGGGGCGACTTGACGGGCGGTGATCACAAGAGTTTTTCCCCGACGGGTGCCCTGGGGATTACTCTTCCCAGCGAGATGTCAAGCCCCCCCCTTCTACCGGGGACATCCGATGAGCGACTACTCGAGCTTGTACGCGACGGTCAGGAGCGTGCCTTCGAGATCGTCGTGATGCGCTACCGCGCCTCGCTGGTCGGCTACTGCACGCGGCTGGGCCTGTCGGACTCTCGTGCCGAGGACGCCGTCCAGCAGTGCTTCCTCAGCGCCCTGCTGGCGCTCCGCCGAGGCGACGAGGTGCGTGACCTGAGGGCATGGCTGGGCCGGATCGCCCACAACGTGGCGGTCAACATGATGCGAGCCGGCAGCGCCAGCCGTGAGACGGGGACCGACTGGACGGCCGAGGACAGGGCGATCCACATCCCCGACATGGATGGTGGCCTGGCGGCCCGCGAGGCGCTGGCCGAGGTGGCCGCGCTGCCGCCGATGCAGCGCGAGGCGCTGCTGCAGAGCGCCCTGGGCGGGCGGACCTACGGCGAGGTTGCCGCCAGCATGGGGGTCAGCGAGGGCGCCGTGAGAGGTCTGCTGCACCGCGCACGGGCAACTCTGCGAAACGCCGCGGCGATCTTCAGTCCCTTCCCGCTGATGAGGCGGGCCACCACCTGGCTGGGTGGCGGCAGCCCGTCGGCGGGACGGGTGCTCGAGCTCTCGGCTCCGGGCGGTGGGACGGGCCTCAGCACGACAGCCGTCAGGACACTCGGTGCGGGGTTCACAGCCGTCGTTGTTGCGGCGGCCGGCGTCGCGGTCGCTCCCCATGAGCCCGGACACTCGCCCGGAGGGAGCTCGGCGGAACGCTCGGCCGGCTCGGATCGCCATGTCTCCGCTGCCCTCTCGAGCGCCGACGACGCCGTCGTCATCCCGGCGAGCGGGCACGGTGTGACCAGGTCGCCCAGCGGGACAGGCATCTCGTCTTCCAGCGCGCCATCGGGTGGTACGGGCGGTGGAAGCTCGAGCACCGGCGAAGGCGGAACCCGCAGCCTCTCTCGGCACCCCGCCACGAGCCACGCCTCCCCCTCGGAAGGCGAACCTCAGCTGCCCTCGAGCACCTCGGCCTCTGGCCCGGCACAGGTCAGCTCGGTGCCTCCGGCCTCCTCGGGCACCGTCACGACGCCGCTGGCGCCTCCCTCAGAACCGGTGAAAGAAGTCAGGAAACCACGGGAATCCCCCGGGTCTGACGACAAAAGCGAAGCCGAACACAGCAAAACCAGCGAGCTCGAAGAAGAGAAACGGGAACGGGAAGCCGAGGAAGCCCGCGAAAAAGCCGAAATCGAAGCGGGCACGAAACCGAAGGACAACTAGGCCGCCGCCGACCTACCCGATTCAGCCTTCGGCGGCATGGCGGAGGATCTCCTCGATCAGGCCGCCCTTCGCGTCCGCATAGGCGTTCATGTCCGGCCAGTCGCGCGTGGCGAGCTCCCGCTTGAGGCGCTCATAGGCATCGCGGTCGGCCGCTGAGGTGCGGAGCCGTTCACGGAAGGCGAGGTGCCGTGCGATCTCGGGATCGGACTCCTGGCGGACGTGGACGTGGACATCCCTTGCGGGTGTCCTGAACATCAGGTGGCCGGGCTCCCGGACGCGGAGCTCATAGCCGGCCTGGGCCAGTGCGGCGGTGGTCGCCTTCTCATCGGCCGCGTCGTCCTGGATGACGAGCAGGTCGACGATCGGCTTGGCCGCCAGGCCGGGAACGGCTGTCGATCCGATGTGCTCGATCTGAAGGGCAGCGGAGCCGAGGGCCGTCCCGACCCGTTTCCGCTCCTGCCCGTAGCGGTCGGCCCATCGCGGGTCGTAATCGACGATCACGATCCGCCGTCTCTCGAGCCCTCCGACCAGCACCTCCTCAAGCGGAGCATCCCGTCCAAGCGACCCCATGGGACAAGTGTTACAGCGAAGGAAAGAGAAACGCCCCGCAGCCTGATGGCCACGGGGCGCTTGTTAAGTCAGAAGTTGATGGTTGAGAGTCAAGCTGGGCAAGGACGCAGCAAGCGAAGCGTGCTCTGCACGTGAGCGAGCGAGGACGCCGCCCAGCGCCGGCTATCAGCCATCAACTGTAGAACGTCATCGGAATGTCCAACTCTGGTCATTTCGATGTCCAACGTACCGCGCGGCGGCCGGTGGGCGCAACCTCTCAATCGTTCGGACTTCGCGAGAACCGCGCCTGCGAAGAAGGGCCCTTGGACGCGACGATTCGACGCGAGCTCTTTCGGACTGCTGTCTTCTGGGCTAGAGCGAGCGTCTCAGCGACTCGAGCGGACACCCGGCCGAAAAAAGCCAGGCGCCCGCTCCTCGATGGCGCGAGACGCTCGCTTTCCGCAGAAGCGAGCGTCTGGCAAGGGCAAACCGAGACGCCTGGGTTTCGTCCTTTGCAGGCGTCTCGCTTGCCACGTGCGGGGCGCCTGCTTTCCGCGCAAAACAGGGAAGGCGGCATCACCGCCGGAGCCCTGTGCCGGACTGGGTGGAGTAGAGGTGTAGGAGAACGGCAAGACCTGCTATTCAGGGGACATGAGCGAGCCGACGCCGTTTGAGGTTTACGAGTCGGGCGTCCTGTTACATGGCACGAAGGCCGACCTGAAGATGGGGGATCTGCTTGTGCCGGGTCGCGGCTCGAACTTCCAGGCGGGCAGGACCACCAACCACGTCTAGGTGACCGCGACCCTTGACGCAGCGACGTGGGGCGCGGAGCTCGCGTTCGGCGAGGGTCGGGGCAGGATTTACATCGTGGAGGCGACCGGTGACCTTGAAGACGATCCCAACCTCACCGACAAGAAGTTCCCGGGCAACCCAACCTGTTCCTACCGCACGCGAGATCCCGTGCGGATCGTCGGCGAGATCGTCGATTGGGTCGGGCACTCTCCCGACAAGTTGAATGCTATGGGCGAGCGCCTCGCCGAGCTCAAAGGCGCGGGCGCCGATCACATTGACGACTGATCTTCATGGACCTGCGATCTGCTCGATGATCCGGCGGCACACCTGCGCGTGCGCGTAGTCGACTGCGCTCATGCGGCAGAGGCTCTATTCGGCCTCGAGCCGCTCCGTGTCGCTCCGGGCCTCACCGATGTTCTCGATGAGGCGCTCCATCATCGCCGGCTCCGAGAGGAGGCGCTTCTGAGATGCCGATCAGTTGAACGTGATGTAGAACCCGCCGTCGGTGAGTTTGGATTCGAAGTTTCGGACGTATGCGATCGCCACCGCAGGCGCGCCTGTCGAACTGCTCGGGCACCCTTTGACGGCCGTTGCACCGATACCAACTTCTTTCACGACTTCGTCTGCTTTCGTTTCTTCGGAGTCGCTCGTCGCCGTCGCGACGTGGGGCGAGAAGCGACCGTACAGGCAATATACGCCGACGGAGAAGCCCGTTTTTACGTCCACCAAGCCGCTGCTGTTCGCGGTGTCGAGGGTCGCCGATGCCGTGACATGACCGTAGGCCAGCGCACTGCCAGCCGGTCCGGTGGGTCCCTGGGCGCCCGACGCTCCGGCCGCTCCAGGCGCTCCGGGGTTCCCGGTTTTGCCGACTCTGCCTTGGAGCTTCTTCAAGACACTGGGCTTGATGTCCTTGGTCGAGTTGATCAGGTAGTGCTTCGCAGCCAATGCACCGCCACTCATCGCGAATAGGAGCGCGAGCGTCGCGACGACGTTTGCGTAGTTGAGGTGCCTCCGTAGTGTTTTCATGGGCGGAGCCTACGCTCCGGCAGCACCATCCGAGCAACACAAAGGGCACAACAGGCACCTGGCCTGCAGAGTATCGGTCAGGTGCCGGTGTCCGGCGCGACACCAAGGCCGGAGAACGCACCACACGAGCGGTTCGTCACGGATGCGAGCGTGACAGTCAAGGCCCCCGAGACTGCCGAGATGGACGAATTGCGAGCGTCTCGGTCCCGGCCGGCGAGAGGCTCGCTTTGGCCTCGCGGCGACCGAAAGCAGGAGCCTGGTCTGCGCTCAAGGAGACGCTTGGGTTTCGTCCTGGAGCGCAAGCCGGACGGAAGTTGTGGCGAGGCGCCCGCATCACCGTGGAAGCACGCGTGTCGGGTTCCCCGACCGCGGCCCTACACCGGACACCGGCACCTGACCGCCGCCTACTCCGCCAGCCCCACGGCTTCGAGGGCTTCACGCCGACGCAGGTAGCCAGCGGTCCGTGTCGCCTTGCCGTCTTCGTACCAGGTGACAGCCACCCAGCGGAGCTCGACAGGCGCTCCCGAGCGGGCACCGTGACCGACAAGCCTGACCCTGGCTACCACGAAGTCCTCAGAGTCGGCAAGGATCTCTTCGGTCTCATAGCGGGCGTCCCCACCCAACCCCTCGAAGATGTCTCGGCACCATTCGCGTACGCCCTCTGCGCCGTAGTAGGTCTTGTCGGTGACCGCCGTCGCGGCGTTTTCGATGCGGAAGCCTGGTGCGAGCGTCTCGGCAGCCAGCTCGTCCGAGAGCGCGCGGGCGTTCAGCATCTCGATGGCCCGTTCGTGGAGTTCGATGTTCTCCTGCGACATCGCCTACTCCGCCAGCCCCACTGCTTTGAGGGCTTCGTCCTTCGTGTCATAGACCCGGAGTCGCCACAGCTTGCCGCGACGCACTGTCCACACGTGCGACTGGCGCGCCTCGACTGGGGCGCCGCTGCGCTTTCCACGTCCCCAGATGTGCATGACCGCGATCACGTTGTCCCCGGCGTCGATCCACTCCTCGACTTCCGATCCAGACTCGCTCCAGGAGGCCGACCAGTCGCGCCAGAACTCCCGGACCCCTCCGAGGCCTCGATAGACACGATCCCCGAGTTCGTGAATGCCTTGGATCTCGACGTCAGCGTCATAGACGGCGAAGACCGCCTCGTTGTCGTGGCGTTCGGCTGCTTCCCACGCCCCGCGCACGATCTCCACGTTCTCCTGCGACACCGCCTACTCCGCCAGCCCCACGGCTTTGAGGGCCTCCTGGTGGCTCAAGAACGGCCGCCACCGTGTGATCTTGCCGTCCTCGACATCCGCGACGTAGGCGGCCTCGTATTCGACGCTCGGACAGCCGCCCTTTCCGACATTCGTCGCGCGGCCAAGCGTCACCACGCGATCGTCGAGTGCGCGGATGTCAGCCTGTTCGTAGCGGTAGTCGTCCCAGGCCTCGAACAGGTCGGCCCATGCCCGCCGAACCCCGTCGAGACCTTGATAGCTCCCTCCCTCGATCACGTTTCGGGGCAAAAAGAACTCGACAGACGGATGGAAGCAATCGACCCAGCCGTCGAGGTCCCGTCTTGCGAACATTTCGAAAGGGCGTTCGACGAGCTGGACGTTCTGCTCCTGCGACATCGCCTACTCCGCCAGGCCCAGGTCGGCGAAAGCGCGTTCGCGGTCCAAGTAGCGGGTCATCCGCATGACCTTGCCGTCGCGGATGTGGAAGACCCAGGCTCCTCGTCCCTCGATCTGCCCGAGGTCCAGCCCGCTCGTCTTGCCACGGCCAGTGACGTGGTCGAGCACGATCACGCTCTCAGCCCCAAGAGGACGATATTCGTCCGCGATCAAACGGAACTCGTCCCAGAGGCCAAGCCACCCGCGGAAATTCTCCGCCATCTCTTCCAGGCCCGTCCAGGCGCCAGGGTCGGGTCCGTCAGCGGACACGTACTCGATCTCGGGGTGTGCCCAATCGGCCGAGTCGAACTCGCCACGTTCCCAGTCCGCGTAGATCGAGCGCACGAGGTCCAGATTCTCAGACATCACCTACCCCCGTTCCTCGGCGAGGCGTTCGGCGGCAGCACGCGCCTCGTCGATGTCGGGGTAGTTCGTGACGCTCACGATCAAGGAGTCTTCCCACACGGTTACGGACGCGTAACGGATCGTGACGTAACTGCTGCTGCCAGCAAGGCTGGCCGTCTGGACGATCACGCCGAAGACGACGCCATTGTCGACATCGACGCACTCCTCCACCTCGACCTCGAACCGCTCGTACGAACCGATCCAGTCTTCGAAGAACCCGCGGACTGCTGCGGTGCTGCTGTACACCCCGAGCCCCATCGGAGAGAGGTCCCACACAGGATCAGCAGCCCAGAAGGCCATCATCGCGTCAAAGTCACGGCTCTTGACAGGCTCGAAGGAAAGGCGCGCAAGCTCCACCACGTCGGGGGCCGTGGACTCCTCAGCCATCACCTAAGCCCGTTCCCGTGCGAGGTGTTCGGCGGCGACACGCGCCTCGTCGATGTCGCCGTTGCTCACCTCGACGCGCGTAACCAGTCCGTCCACCCAGACGGTCGTGAAGCAGAGTCGTTCGTGCACGCTGCCCGTGGACCCCGGCAGCCCACCGTTCATGAGGCAAACCACGAAGGTCACTCCGCTGCCGTATTCGTGAGCCTCCTCCACCTCGGTCATGAACTCCCCGAAGGCACCCAGCCAGTCTTCCTGGAGGCTGCGGATCGCTCCAGCACCCTCGAACCTCCCGACCCCAGCAGGAGCAGCCCAGACAGCGTCAGCAGCAAAGAATCTCATCATCGCCTCGAAATCACGTCGCATCCCGGCGTCGCTCGCTTGCTGCCAAAGCTCCAACAGGTCAGGGGTCGTGGACTCCTCAGACATCACCCGGCCAGTATCCCGCGTGCCCGTGACTGCCGCTCTGCGAAACACAGCGAGCGTCCGCGCAATAGCAAAGCGGACGACCGGATTGGACGAAACCCAGGCGTCTCGTTGAGCGCAGACCAGACTCCCGCGTTCGGTCCCTGCGAAACCAAAGCGAGCGTCTCGCCGGCCGGGACCAACACGCCTGCTGCTTGTCCATTGCAGTCGTCTGCGCGACTCGACAACGCTCGTCGAGTGGTCCTGCTATGGTAAAGCGCGGGCGGACCGTGGATTTTCACTGATGCAGCTGGCAGCTGGGAATGGTTGACTCGCCCGGTGGGCACAGGTCAGCACCAAAGCGACGCCTTGCTCTCGGTGGTTGCCAACCTCGCCGAGTATCACCGCGAGCATGAGAAGTACTACTCCGAGATGCCACTTGCCGATGCCATCTCGCTGCAGCGGGCGTCGCGCACGCTGATGGCTTTGGCGGAGCGCTGGAGCACTTCGACTCCAGCTGAGTCGCCACTCCCGAGTCCCTTCGCTGGTGCGACCGATCTGAATGACGAGCGCGCGATCGAGACAGGCGGCGTCCTCTTCATGGAGGGCCAAGGCGAGCCCGTCGAGATCGCGCGGATCAAGAGCGAACTGGAAGGCGCAGCCACAAGCAGCGAGCAGATGGGAGCGTGGCTTTCGGCGGCTATGGAGAGCGCCTGGGGCGTGGCCGAGGCATTGCTCGCCTACCCCGGGCTTGCCGATCTGCTGGGTGAGCGCCATCGGATCATAGGCAACGACTGGCAGAACGCATCCACGGCGTTGCTCGTCGCTCGCTACTTGCGCCGCGCGGTCGCGGTGCTGGAGCGCGTTGACTTCGCTCCGACCGCACTGCGTGCCGATCTCGCGGGCGACCGCGTCGCGCCCTCGTATCTCAGCTCGGCAGCAGAGTTGATTGCACGCGCTGCTGACCTGTCAGCCGAGAGTGCTGTCCTCGTTCACGAAAACGAGCGTCGCTGGCGAGTGTTCGGTCGGCGCGTGGAGCAGATCACCGCAGCTGCGTAGACGACCGCCGCCGATCGTCCCTTCCTAGAGTGCCGCCTTCGCCCGGTCGGCGAGACGCTCGCTTTGCCCCCTTGCGGGAACCGAAAGGAGGATTCTGGTCCGCGCTCAACGAGACGCCTCGGTTTCGTCCGACTCGATGGCGCCGGGACGGGGAACCCGCACGCTCGCTTGGCTGTGCAAGCAACAGGCCCAAGACCTCTGGTAGCGCGCCGTCGGCCTCGGCACGGCGGTCTCGCCCCTATCCGCGATCAAGCCGCGGATGCGCCTGCGATCGCGGTGGCTTCCTCCCTGATGACGTCGGCCGCTTTCTCGGCGATCATGATCGTCGCGGCGTTCGTGTTGCCGCGGACGATGGTAGGCATGACAGACGCATCGACGACCCGAAGACTCCGCAGGCCGTGGACCTTCAGCTGCGAGTCCACCACAGGGCCGATCGAGCAGCTTGACGTGGGGTGATAGATCGTCATCGTCTGGTCCTCGATATAGGTCCAGAGTTCTTCATCGCTGGAGTCCGGGTCGGGTGCCTCGAACTCGCCCGTGATCACGCGCTTGAACGCGTCCTGCTGCGCGATCTGCAGCGCGACCTTAGTGCCAGCAAGGATCGTCGCACGGTCCTCGTCGGTGGTGAGGTAGTTGTGCTGGATCCTGGGCTTGACGTAGGGGCTCGGAGTCCGGAGCGTCACCGAGCCGCGGCTCGTGGGCTTGACGACCCCCGGGCCGAATGCGACGCCGTGCTCGACGGCTGCGCCGAGCCCTTCCTGGTGGAACAGGACCGGCGCGCAGTGGAACTGGCAATCCGGCGCGTCGAGGCCGGGGCGAGTACGGATGAAGCCGCCAGCCTCGGCGATGTTCGAGGAGAGCGGCCCGCGGCCCTCTGTCTGCAGCAGTTCGACGTTCTCTGGGGTCAGCGCCGTCATCAGGGACTCGTGGTCGGCTTTCCAGTTCATTAGCGTCATGCAGTGGTCTTGCAGACCCTCGCCGACCGGGAGGTCGGTGCGGACCTCGATGCCGAACAGCGTAAGTGCCTCGGCCGGGCCGACCCCGGACAGCATCAGCAGCTGCGGTGACTGGTACGCACCCGCCGAGAGGATCACCTCGCGTGCAGCACCGACCTCCTCGATCGCGCCAGCGTGGTCGATCTCAACGCCGCTCGCGCGATCCCCGTCGAACAGAATCCGAAGAGCCAAGGCGTCGGTCATGACCGTCAGATTCTGGCGTCCCATGTTCGGGTGCAAGTAGCGGGCCGAGGTGCTCGCGCGCATCCCGTTCTCCTGCGTAGTCTGGTAGCGACCAAAGCCCTCCTGGCGCGCGCCGTTGAAGTCCGGGTTGCGCTCATGGCCGGCCTGGGCCGCGGCCTCGACGAACACGTCGGCGATCGGGCTCATCGCGCGGCTCTCGCGGACCGGCAGTGGCCCGCCCACACCGTGGAAGTCGTCCTCACCGCGCTCGTTGTCCTCCGACCTCTTGAAGTAGGGCAGGACATCGGCGTAAGACCAGCCTTTGGCTCCCAGCGTCGCCCATTCGTCGAAGTCCGCTCGGTTCCCGCGGATGTACACCATCGCGTTCATCGAGCTGCAGCCACCAAGCATCTTGGCCCGCGGCAGGTACGCCCGGCGGCCGCCCAGCGCCGGTTCCGGCTCCGTGGAGAAGTCCCAGTCGCGGCGTCCCTTGAAGAGCGCGCCAAATGCGGCTGGAATGTGGATCTCGTCGTCGGTGTCCGCGCCGCCAGCCTCAAGCAGCGCGACGGTGACGTTCGGGTCCTCCGACAGCCGCGCCGCGAGCACCGCGCCCGCCGAGCCCGCGCCAACGATGACGTAGTCGTACATGTTTTCCCCTTGGTGACGGGGCGGCGAGCGCCGTCCCTGCGCAGACCCTACCCCGATCGACGGGCGGCCGGTCGGCTCACTCCTGCTCCCCATACGCGAGAGCGGTAGCACCCGTCGATCCGATCTTCACTCTCACGATTCGTCCAGCTCGGGAGCCTCGGACCGATCGCCCGAGACGGTCGCATCCGCGCGAACGCGAGCGTCCCGACGGACGCCGCCCCGGCTGCTGAGTTGGACGACAAGCAGCAGCCCGGGCGCCGGCCCGGCGGACTACTGCTTTCGACGCAGGCTAGACCAAAGCAGGCGTCTCCTGGAGCCCAGTCGGGACGCTCGCAATTCGTCCAGAGCAGGCGTCCGCGGGGTGCTCGCCGAGAGGCCTGCATCCGCCCGATTGCGGGCGCCCGCGCCGGGCTGCGTCACGAGCTCCGTCGCGGGCGCGCGACGCCTAGGGTGGGTCGTGCCCAACTCCCTAACCGAGTCGGCGTCGGCGTGCCGTGTCCTAGACCGCGGGTAGCATCGATTTAGGTATGAGCTACGACCAGGTGATCTCAGAAGTCGTCAAGGTCGTTGAGGCGGTCGGGGCTGGGATCATGGTTCTCGGCGGCCTCGCTGCGTTCCTCGTGTTCGCATCCCGGGCTCTGCGCCCCGAGACGGCGCGTGAGTCCTACAGCGAACTGCGCCGGACCCTGGGTCGCTGCATTCTGGTGGGCCTCGAGGTCCTGATCATCGCCGACATCGTCCGGACGATCATCGTTGCCCCGACCCTCGAAAGCGTCGCCGTCCTTGGCATCATCGTCGTTATCCGAATTGCCCTCAGTTTCTCTCTCGAGGTGGAGATCGACGGCTACTGGCCGTGGCGTCGATGGCAGCTCACCCGCGGCGCGGACGCTACGACACCCCGTAACTCTTAGTCGCGGAGGCTCGCACCAATCGCACGCGGGTGGAGCAAGGGGAGACACTCGCTTCGCGACGACTGCGAGCGCCCTAGCAGCACCCATCCCGCCTGTACCTCGGACGACGAGCACTCGTCCCGACTCGGGCCTGCGGGACGCCTGCTTGCCTCGCCGGGATCGAAAGCAGGCGTCTGGTCCTCGCTCAACCAGACGCCCGATTTTCGTCCATTCCGGTAGTCCGCTTCGCTATAGCGCGGACGCTCGTTGTGCTCCGCAAAGCGGCAGTCATGGGCACGCGGGATACTGGCCGGGTGATGTCTGAGGAGTCCACGACCCCTGACCTCAGGGAGCTTTCGTTGCAGATGGCAGAGGCGGCGAGTCGCGGTGACGTCGATGCGTACATGAGTCACCTTGCGCACGATGCCGTTTGGCAGACGCGGTTCGGTACGCGGCTTGAGGGCACCACGGCGATCCGTAGTTACTACGAAGAGTTCACTTCCAGCGTCGAGGGCTTCCGCACTGAGCTTCTAGAGTTCGTCGATCTCGGTGGCGGCGTGGCTCTTACGGTGGCTCGGCAGGGAGGTCGCCCGGGCGGCAGCGCGTCCGAGGTGTTCGAACAGTTAGCGTACGTCACGGTCCTCGTCGACGGCCTGGTCGAGAGTATGACTACGTACAGCGACATCGACGAGGCCCGTCTTGCCGCCGAACGCCTTGCCCAGGAACGGGGGTAGGCGATGTCGGAGAACCTGGACCTCGTGCGCTCGATCTACGCCGAGTGGGAACGCGGCGACTTCGGGCACGTCGAGTGG